>JAKITI010000002.1 GCA_021648145.1 Gammaproteobacteria bacterium | reverse complement strand
TGGTACCGCCTTGTTTAAGTTGTGGCACAGTACAACTGTTATCCGGAAGGATTAACTGCGATTGACCATCTACAGTGGTTATGGCAGCCGACCAGAGCGGCTCGGCAAGGTAGAGATTAAAACTCAGTACGCGATTGCCGTTACGGTCCCTAAAGTGGATTTTGAGCGCCCTTGGTGCAGATGCCCCAGCGCCTTGAAGCGGTTTGGTAATTTGAATCAGGGTTTGATTACCCCCCAAATTACTATAATAAGGGAAGATTAAAACCTGCCCCTCTTTGCCAGGATTTAGGGAAACAGCAGCAGCCTGGGTGGCCAAAGTAAGGGTGAAAAAGACCAGTGCTAAACGCAAAACAACCATAACTTCCTCCGTGGAAGCCATCTGTTGACCGGGGAACATATAATCATTGCCATTGCAATATACAACAACATTATATGAAACCCCCTTGTTTATAAGATGACTCCTTTCATCTAAAATAATGGGGGCGTAGAAGACATTGCCCCCTAGCAACAGCTCTGTAAAGAGAGCTGCTCACAGTAAACATACGGTATATGTATATTAGCTGTCAAGGAAATGGGAGGATACTTCGGTGTATTTCTTCCGATGAACCAGCACCAAGCAATTATCAACCCAACAACAATTGAAATAAATTATACCTATGCTCATTATTGCATTCGTCTAACATTTGAGATAAACAGCGCGGTTACGCGTCTGCTGCAGCTACTTATTGGGCTTTTAAGGTACGAATTTTATTTCTAGCCGACAGTCTAAAGCTACCGCATATTTTTTTAGTGTTGCAATAGATGGTGAGTGTTGGCCACTAGATAAAGATGATTCTAATCTTGTAATAGCGGGTGGTTTTGTCCCCATGCGTTTAGCAATATCCGTTTGGCTTAAACCAGTTTTGTTGCGTGCTTTTAATATTTGTTTTAGCAAGCTAAATTCTGGTTCTAAAGCTTCATACTCTTGTCTAACTTTTTTGTTTTTTAATGCCTGTTTTTAAATTCTTCATGTTTCATTGGAAAGCAGCTCTTTCATTCGTTTTGTTGCAAGCGCGTGTTCTTTTTTTGGAATCTTTTGACTTTTCTTAATAAAAACATACAGCATTACAATCTGTTTGCCTACTTTTGTACAATAAAATACTCGCGTTATTCTTATCTTTACTTTTAACTCTTAATTCATTTAACCCGTTACCAATAGATTGCGTATGAGGTATTCCTAGGTTAAGCCAAATTCAAGCATCATGTCAATTAAACGCAGATAACGAGCTAATAGACCAACTGGAAGGTTCAATATTTCTGTTTCGACTTGTTTGCTAAAATAATGAATTTGCCAGCGCATACGGTAATAGTGACATGTTTGTTATGTTTGTTATGTAAGAATTTACAGAATCTCCGGGTTGGTGAATCCGGTAGTAGATTGCGCGACTTTCTAAGCTTATTCTAAAACTAATTCAAGAGGCAGGCACAATGTCTGAGTCTAGGAACTGTAAACTTTAAACGCTGTTATTGTGTTTTTCTTCAATCCGTTGAACACAGGCTTGCAGCGCGTCTTCCCGATCTCCAAACAATTTAACTTTGGGATTTATCATGCGATGGGATTGGCCTAGCTCACGCTGTGCCTCGTTACTGACAACCACAGCATAAAGCAATATTTCCTCTATATCTGAAAGCACAATCATCGATTCCAGTGTATGGCTATAACTTTCATGCCGATGGGCCAACACGCAGAAATATTTAGGCATGGCGACTTTAACTAAACCAAAAGCTTTGGCTATGTGTTCGGCTTTGAGCTCAACCCCAGCATCCACCGATACTTCAACCACACCATCAGCTACGATCTTCCAGTCGAAATAGTTTAATTCAGAATCCCGCATTTAATGATAATCCAGTTATAGTTGCAAGCAAGTCCCTACTAAATAATATAGCTTATAACTTCTGTTTAATCCAGAACTCTACCAAGCAAAATTTTAGACTGGCTTACGCTTTATCGCTCGCGACTACGCCAGCGGATTCCCAGCTCTGTGCTATAGCCGACCGATCGGGAAATGATCTGACCGGCCTCATTGAGCACATAGTAGGTCGGAAAAGCTTGGATTTTCCAGTCGATCATTTGCTCGCGGCCGCCGAGTAATACCGGCATTTGTAACTTGTGTTTGTCAACATACGCCCAAATCTCCTCTTCCTCTTGGTACTCGACACCCAAAGCCAGAATAGCTAGGTCTGGGTCGCGTTTTGCCGCTACATCAACCAAATTATGCATACTAAAAGAGCAGGTTTTGCACCAAGGGGCGAAAAAATACACCAGCACCCGTTTACCGCGAAAATCTTCAAGATTAACAATATTACCCTGACGATCCGGCAGGCTAAATACCGGCGCTATTTGCTGCGAGCCCGGCGGCAATAAGTCACGCGCCTGCCACATACCAATAGCCAGAAATACCGAAATAATCAGCACTGCATCAAATGCCAGCGCAAGCCAGTAGTTCCTGCGAAAGCGCTGCCACAAAGTTAATTGTTGTTTGTTTTCCATCTTAAAAAACTATCCCGAAAGTATTTTCTAATAACATTTACAAATAAAATATATTCTTATCGATATTTACTTTTCAAAAAATCCAGACCAAAGCTGCTCATCAATCACCGCTTCAGCCTGATATAAGTCCAGATTTAAGCGGCCTTTAATAAAAACTAAGCCCTCAGAGCACAGCAACTTATATTGCCGTAAATATTCTGATGAGCCCTTGGGAAAGGATATTTTTCCCTGTGAGTTAATTACTCGCTGCCAGGGTAAGTGTATGTCAGCAGGTGCTTTGCGCAGCGCGCTACTGACCATTCTGGCGGCTCTACCAAGGCCCGCCCTATCGGCAACTTGCGCATAAGTCATTACCCGTCCGGGCGGTATTGCAGCAACCACTGACCATACCGCGCGTTGGGCTGGGGTAGCGTTGGCTGCTTCAGGAGAACTAGAACTCATCAATGTAAGACTTTACTCATCGACTTCCGGGGTTTTCTCTGGCTTTATAAAATCGGTGGCGCAAGCTCGCTGACTAGCCGCTAGAATTCCGCGCAATATATTTATTTCATTTTGGTCCGGGCGGGCCCTTGAATATAATCTGCGTAAACGCGCCATTAACATTTTAGGTTGTGCAGGATTCAGAAAACGGGTATCGGTAAGTGTCTGTTCCAGGTGTTCAAAAAAGCGCTCCATCTGGGTAGCATCAACTGGCGAATAATCCAACGGGGCTTTGGTTAGCCCGGCTTCTCCCAGTGCTGCCACGCGTAACTCATAACTCAAAACCTGCACTGCCTGAGAAAGATTCAAAGAGCTGTAGTCAGGGTTACTGGGAATATTTAGCAAATAGTGGCAGCGTTGCATTTCTTCATTCAATAAGCCATGCCGTTCGCGACCAAATAAAATAGCGACCTCATGCTGCTTAGATTCTATTACAACCCTTTCTGCAGCAGCTCGAACATCCATTTGTGGCATCGACAAGGTACGCAAACGGGCGCTGGTGCCAAATACCAAGGGCACACCATCAAGCGCGCTCTCAAGGCTGTCGTGAATTACCGCATTATGCAGCAAGTCATCCGCACCAGAAGCCATGGCTGTGGCCTGGGCATCCGGAAACTTCAGCGGGCTAACAAGGTGCAAGTCACTCAGGCCCATAACTTTCATGGCCCTGGCAACCGAGCCGATATTTCCCGGATGAGTAGTGTTAATAAGGATGATACGGATATTATTCAATAGTTGAGTCATACTTTGCTCATGTCTGATCTGTTATACTGCGCGGCTAAACACGGATTAGATATTATGTCAGAAGCTGCCCTGAATATTGCCATTGATGCCGCCCGTAAAGCCGGTGACATCATCCATCGTTACTTACCTAAGATGGATAGAATTGCGGTGAGTAAAAAAACCCGGAACGACTATGTCTCTGAAGTTGATCGTGCCTGCGAATACGCTATTGTAAATCATATTCGCAAGCTGCACCCGGAACATGCAATCCTTGCCGAAGAAGGTGGGGCCGATGGTGAAAGTAACGAACTGTGGATCATTGACCCACTCGATGGCACCACCAATTTTCTCCATGGTATTCCGCATTACGCCATCTCGATTGCCCACCAGGTGAATGGAAAACTGGTGGCTGCGGTGATTTACGACCCTATTAAAGAAGAGTTATTCACGGCCAGCAGAGGTCGCGGGGCATATCTAAATGACCACCGTATCCGTGTTAGCCCACGCACCAACCTTGAAGGCGCTATTATGGGTACAGCACTGCCTTTCAGGAAGCGTCGCCACCTACAGCAGTCCCTAAACATCCTCGCGAGTGTATTTACTGAAGTTGAAGACATTCGTCGTGCGGGCAGTGCCGCACTAGATCTTGCCTATGTCGCCGCCGGTAGACTGGATGGTTACTGGGAAATGGGCCTAGACCGCTGGGATATCGCCGCCGGTATATTACTGGTACGAGAAGCCGGTGGCATTGTCACTGATTTTTCAGGTAATGATACTCTTGAGCGTGGCGGCAATATTATCGCCGCACCCTATAAAGTTATGGCCGCCTTACAACCACTTGTCGGCAAACACGGGTAACTCACAGCCCTCCTCTGGTTTTATTCTAAACATACATTTTTAATGTCTGTGGGAACAGTATCTACAGAAAGTGATGAAATAACGAACTCTCCTTGAAACGCACCCACATTATCATTTGGAAAAAACTTGTAATCATCAATCAAATGGATTCCTTCTAACTGTTTTGGGCACTGGGAGAGACTTTCATTTCATGGCAATCTGGAGCACATGCCCGGCGGCGGTTCAATGATGCGGTCAAAGCTCAGGGGCGCAATAAAAAACGCCGGTGTTGATGGCTCTTGTTATGCATTATTTCCCCACGGATTAAGCAATTCCACTGAACTTTGCTGCATGTCGGAAATGTTTCTTGTAACAACAACACAATTATTTACTAGACCTGTTATAGCTATTAGCCCATCAATTGAGGGAAGAGGCTTCCCCGCCATTTCCGATTTTCCCTGCATCTCACCCCATTTAGATGCCACTTTTATATCTATTTGAAGTACCCGCCCTTCAAATCGCTGCTTCAAATCTTCCTCAACCCACAGCCTCAATTTATTTTTTCTTCTTTTATCAGCTGATTTTTCAATACCTTTCTCAATCTCTCCAAATGTGAGAGCGCTGAGATATAGGTTTTTTTCATCCTGCTGTTTTAGCCATACCAAAACCTTGCTACTCGGTTTTGGCTTTATAACTTCAGAAATAACACAGGTATCAAGAAGGTATTTCATAGATTGATATCCCTTGGAACATCTTTGTTTCTTGTAATATCAATCGCTATCTCTGCGAGAGGAGACTCTATCAAAAACTTAACCAAGTCGGTCTTTGGTTTAGTGATTTTTGTATATTCCTCAAATGATAAAACCACTACTGCTTTGTCGCCGTACTTAGTGACAATTTGCGGCTCCTTATGCATAGCATCCTCAACCAACTGACTAAATTTGCTCTTTGCTTCTTGTAATTGCCATGTATTGTCTTTCATCATCACCCCAAACAATCAGACTAGTATGACTAGACTCTAGTTCTTGTTTGGGATTTTGTCAAGCCACGAACTTCATGAATGCAGTCGTGGTAGAACGGCTTCCCCGCAATATGTAAAATGTAAGCAAGGAATGCTGAGTGGCGTTAAAAGTAGTTGGTTTAGAAATAAAAAATTTGGCTGATGATGAACAGTGTTATCACCAAGTCAGGCAATTAAGATGACCAGATAAAATTTACTGCCCACATTGCCAGTCAGAGAAGATTATCAAACGAGGGAAAGATGATAGCGAACCTTACCGTCAACGGTATGAACCCAAATCCCCAGATAGGGGGGCATCATGACTCCAAGAGACCTTGAATCCCTCTTTCAGGTTTTATTGATGTGAGTAAACCGTTTGTTGTATCGAGTTTGTAGGGTAGAATAGTCATAAGCCTTGAGCTGTGCACCCATTGGGTGATGGTGGGTTTTGTCGCTAACCATTATACAGCCAAGGCTTACTGCGGTTTAGATCTTTCTATCTGGGGATCGGGGAACCACTAAAATTCATATGAAATTGATTTTATTGAGATATTTTCTTAAAGAAGCAATATCTAGAGCTAGAGAGGTATAACCTTATTAGCACATGGCCCTTTCTCGCCTTGACCAACTTCAAATTCCACCTTCTGACCATCATTGAGACTTGAATATCCACCGCCACTTTGAATTTCAGAATGATGAACGAATAGATCCTTGCTACCATCATCTGGAGTAATGAAACCGAAACCTTTGTCTGCATTGAACCACTTTACTGTACCTGTACTCATTTCGTGTTTTCCTTTATGTATTTAATATTTGTTGACTTTGATTGATTTTTCTATGTATCACTAGTTGTTACCAAGTTAATCAGTGTAGATTGATCATCCTACGACAGAGTATCGCTCGCTACTGTTTTTTGCAAGTGTGACGCGCCAGTCTTGTTCAATTAAGAAGCTTTAAGTTCACTACCAAACCAATGAAGTCACCTATCGAAATAATGTATAAGTTATTTCGTGACCGTTCCTAAGGAACAAAATCACAAACTTCACAACAACGTCTCCAATGTTTCACGCACTTTCCTGCCATCTTTATAATCTTCATTTAGCTGCACCGTGCCATCACGATCAATCACTACGATTATCCCCATACCGCCCTTAAAGACATCAAGCAATGCTTGATTACTATCGACCAATACGACGAAATTAGCATAACCATTGGCTAGCTGCGCTGCACGGGAAGCTGATACTGAACCACTCACATAATCAATCGTAAGAAAACTCACATTAGGAAAATCAGAAAGTAAATGTGAACGAATGTGGCTCATGTGACTGTCGCAGATGGGACACCACATAGTAAAATAGAGCACAACACCATCAGCCTGCAGTAACTCATCGCTCAGTGTATAGCTGTTATTACGAGTATCTACCACTGTAAATTCAGGTGCTAACTGCCCTGGTTCTGAACCGGTGGAGCCCAAACTGACTGTTGGGCGTTTATCATTATTTGATGGTGCCAGATCGTCAACTATCTCCTGACACCCCATTAACAGCACGGCCAACATGCATAAAAATAAGCAAGGTTTAACGTAAGACACGACTCACCCCCAGTGTTAATACATCAGTCGTAGGAAAATTTTCACCCCACCCATCCCTATCAATCGCATGGCTCCAAGTCACTTTGAAAACCCAGTCACGATTCATCGTCGCGTAAGCTGCGGTCAACGCAACTGAACGCTTGTCAAAAGCACTGATTGAGTCGTTGTATCCGTCAATTTCTGCTTCATCTTCCTGCAAGTGAGAAAGTGCCATAGTATAAGTTAGTGTATCCATAGATTTTAAAAACTGGGTATAACCAAGTGATAGAGTGCCCAGAAAACGATCTCCCAGATTTTTTTCATAAGGCTCAATATATTTGCCATATTCACGGTTCACTGACCGCTCAAAATATTTCCCATAGGACAACAGAAGCGAGGCATTCCAGGGATAGATGGTTTTTTCCAGCAACATAGTGCCATCCAGACGATAAAAGCCACGACCCGTAATATCAAAATTATTTTCAACATCATCAAAAAGTGAAACTCCTGTAGGCACTGTTAAAGTCGCACCGAAGTAAGCGGCCGGCTTCAGATCCTCCAGACTTTTCACCTTCCAGACACAGGTCATGCCATCAAATGCTTCGTACCACAGATTGAATGTAGCGTCACCCAAACCACGAGTTTGACTACTCAAACCACTGTATTGATTGTCGTTCCAAACATAAGGAATGATAACGCTGGCTTGCCAACGTGAAGCAAGCCGATGAGCGTAACCGAAGTTTAAACGGTACTGGTTCAGATCAGAGCCGGGAGGATCAGAGATATGATCACCTTCTTTATTCCAAAAACCATCATAACGCTCAATATCAAGAGAGCCGTCTACCATCGAGCGAGAAAATTTAGGTAGCACCAACGAAGTAGCAGAACCCCCACCACAACAAGATGCTGCATTGACAGTGGTGGTGGTAGACAATAAAACAGTTCCCGCAAGGAGAGTTGCCATTAGTGAAGTAGGCTTCATAAGTGACTAGGTGTCACGTTGAATTTTGCAAAGTGGTTATTAGCATCGTCTGAGGCTGGTAAGCCATTGGTTTTGAAACCATCAGTAGTCTTCTGTTCACCTTCCACTTTCAGTTTAACGTAGAGCGTACCCTGACTACCATCCGTCAACCCAGGAATACCACTTGCTACCCAGTAACCAGGCTGACCTTCTTTTTCCGTAGCGAACGTCCAATCGTTTGCATCACTGGAAACCTCAACTGACATCGTTGTAACTGATAGTTCATGGCGCATATCCCCTACACTCAACGTGCTTCCCATTGAGACCGCTGGGTAGTTCATCATATTGTCTTTTGCTGCGATAAAAAACTCAAATGAATGGTTATTGGTCACACCTGTGAGCGCCTGTTTAAATAAATAGTAGGTACGAGCCTCTGTTTCATCCTGCATACCGTTACCATTCATATCACTATCATGATTCATGCTGCTGGAGATTTTATCATTTTGACCTTTGAGCCTAGCCTGCGCTGTATCGCCCATCGCCATTGTGACCTTCGGATAAAAATAGGCATACTCACCATCATGGCCGCCCACCATCACTTTTAATTCCCAAGAGCCCATAGACATGCCATTCATCATGACGGAAGGCATTAGATAGTAAACCCTGCAGTCGTATGCACCCACCACATCACTCTCATTACATGTTGTTTCAAATGGTGTGCCATGTACCATTTCAGTCATATCCATCTTCGGCTTGATAGAAACATCCAGCCCTTCTTGTGGTGTGCCACTGAGGTCACTCACTTTCAGAGTAAATTTTGTTTGACCGTTAATTGCACCACGCATGCCAGGCACGTACTCTAACTTGTAGCTGTCAGTCATCGCAGTTTTAGAGAACGATAGACTACTAACATCATCAATTTGTACGTCATTACCTCCCGATCCACCACAGGCAGCCAATAGACTGATCAAAGGAACTCCCAACCAGCGTAAATGTACAACTTTTCTTTCTTTTGTTTTCATCGTCTTTGCCCTTAATTTAAGATGTAACACAATATTTTCAGATGAAATCAAGGCTAACGATAAAATCCTGTTGCGGGAAGTGACATAATGTCGCACCTGTCATGCAAAGTACGTAAATGTTATTCTGGCCTCAACTATTAACAAGTATTCCACCCGATAAAAAAACATATGTTCACCGTATTCATTGTTACCATTATTCTCGTAACCCTCTGTATCCTGATCCATTACGAAGCTCTGATTCGATTATCCCGAATGATGAGGAAAACTCATGTTTTACCGAGAATACGTATTGTATTTGGTTTAGTTGGTGCATTATTAGCGCATGTGGCTGAGGTCTGGATATTTTCTTTTGGTTATTTTTTTCTTGATCAATTTAATAACACAGGAAAGTTAGTCGGCTCTTTGAGTCACTCATATTCTGATTACGTCTATTTCTCTTTTTCCACCTATACTTCGCTAGGATTTGGCGACATTGTCCCAGAAGGACCTTTGCGTTTTATTACAGGTATGGAGGTGTTGCTGGGGTTAGTTTTGATCGCCTGGACTGCCTCATTTATGTACGTACAAATGGAACGTTTCTGGAGAGATACCTGAAGCAATAAAGAGTTGTTGAACCTGTTGTGAAAGTGAGGCACATGCTTTATCTTTGAACACTGGCTCAAACAAGGAAATTTTTATGCATCTTCATAATAAAAAACTAATCTCAACTTTAGTCACACTAAGTCTGATCTGTGCTTCAAGTGTTGTACTTTCTACTGAAATAGAGGATCGTGAACAAGCAGCAAAGCAGGCATCTTTGCAACTAATAAAGCAGCTCGGTAGTACACTAAAAAAAGAGATGAAAAACCACGGCGCAGAAGCGGCGATTAGCGTGTGCAGAGATCTCGCTCCGAAAATTTCTGGTGAAATTTCGCGAAAAAATGGTTGGCAAGTCACCCGTGTCAGCCAAAAAGTACGCAACCCTCTATTGGGCATCCCCGATGCTTGGGAACACAAAGTACTCACCGATTTCGAAACACGAAAAAAGAGAGGTGAGAAGTATTCTGAAATGACATTCAGTGAAACAGTTGAAG
The DNA here is from genome assembly GCA_021648145.1 of Gammaproteobacteria bacterium. Lineage (NCBI taxonomy): Bacteria > Pseudomonadati > Pseudomonadota > Gammaproteobacteria > Gammaproteobacteria bacterium. Next base: position 219,420 of record JAKITI010000002.1, on the reverse strand, counting down.
AAAGTGGCGTTCATTATTACCGCTTCATGAAAGCCATTGGTACAAAGCCTGTATGCCTCTCTTGTCACGGTAATTCAGATAAAATACCCGATGGGCTAAAAGCCAAATTGAATGCTGATTATCCAATGGATCAAGCTTTAGGGTATCAAGTAGGAGAGCTGCGTGGTGCCGTGAGCATAAAACAACCCATGGCAATTCCACTACCACGATAGTATTTGCATACAAATTTAAAAAATCATACAACATGCCATCAAAACGATCAAAAACACTCCGTAGCTGGCTCGTAAACATTTTAATATTTGCTTTGATTTATTGGGCAATTCAAGCCTACCAAAGCCGTGGCGCCCCTTCTTCGGGCCTTGCGCCTCAAATTGAAGGTGTCACGGTGAATGGACAAAACCTCTCTTTAGCATCACTCAAAGGAGAACCTGTTCTGGTTTATTTTTGGGCCACTTGGTGCGGTATTTGTTCACTGACCCGTGACAGCATCAACAACATTTCCCAAGACCACGCCGTCATTACCATTGCCAGCCAATCAGGCAGCACAGCTGAAATTTTCAAATACATCAAGGAGCACAACTTTTCTGCCTCAGTAATTAATGATGAGCAGGGCGCGCTCAGTCAACTTTATGGTGTCAGAGCCTTTCCATCCATTTTCATTATTGATGCCCAGGGTGAAATAAGTGACGTAGAAATTGGTTTAAGCAGTGAGTGGGGTTTACGACTGCGGCTGTGGTGGGCTGGAATTTGAGATATTTCAAAACGAATATTTAACCTCAGCAAACAACCGATCATTATCCGACAAAGCCTCCATAACAGGATTATCCCCACCGATATAATCCACCACACCAACGCTTGCCATCAAACCATCACTGATATCATAGTTTGCCCATAGGCGCTGAAAACCGCCATCATCACCACCACTTCCAAATAAGCTAATCAACCACGTTACATCAATCGTATCGTGATTGAATGAACGGGTGACGCGCAGCGCGGTTTGTAGCTCATTTTTATTTACAAAATCGGCGGGATTGATCATCTGAACTTCGTAGTCATTAATATGGCGATTGGCTATTTCCAGCGAAATAGAGGTCTCTTTAAAGCCCATATATTCCGTACCAATCAAAAAGTCCCAGCGGCTCTTTTTATTTTGAGTGGTGTTGTATTGAAGACCATTCAATGCGGCCAGCTCAGTTTTAAATAACCAGCTTCCTGCGGTAAAGTTCACTGCGGCACCGAGCATCTGGACTCGCCCGTACCGACGAACACTGTTGCTTTCCTCAAAGTGCCAACGACTGTCGAGCACATCAGCAGCATACAGTGAAAGATCCCAACCTTGGAACACGCCATTTAAGGCTAATCCATACTGGGTGTTATCTAAATTCTGCTCAGGTGTTTCATCTTCAGGAAAAATAAAGCCCTCAGGAAAAGGAAAAACATTCAAAGGCAAAAAATCACTGCCTTGCGCGGCTTCTTTAGGAATTCGGCTTTCATGAACAATGAGAGCCGAAAGATTCCAGGCACCACCTGGATAATAATCAAAGCGACTGGTGAATACCGGCAAACGCAGGTCTTCTATATCGGTCATGCCCGGTTCGCGACTGTCCAGTGGATTGATGATATCGGTGATACGAATATTGTCAGATTTTCCCCATACGATAATTTGGCGACCCAATTTAAAGTCTAGTTTTTCACTCACCGAACCTTGAACCCAAGCCTCAACGATTTCAGCTTCACTTTCATAGCTATCCAGCACATCATCGCTGTAATCACTGCGCCCATTGATTTGATAAGCCAAGTCATAAAAAGCTCTGCCTTCAATGCGTGCTTTCCAATGCTCATTGATACGGATATCCAGTTGCAGATCTAACTTATTTTTTGCGCGAGACAAACCTCGATAATCCGTATTGCCTGCCATAGGTGCATCATGTGCGTAATTAAATGAGGACGAAAAAGTATAAGCACCGCTGAGTTGGTAGCGACTTTGTAGCGCTGGCACCTGCTGCGGCACCTCTAATACAACTGACACCTCCTCATCAAAGCCCCCCATTAAATCATCAAAGGATTCATCCGCCCCATAAACAACCGCTGACATCAGCCATAAAGTGGCAATGGCCAAACGAAAAATTTTCACTTACAACCCCTTTTCCAAGGTACGAATACTGAAATAGGACTCACTCAAATCTTGATTAAATTTAATATTGCTCAAACTCAATACTGTGGTGTGAAGCCGCTCTTTCCCCTTCATCGTTTTCATTTCAATTTCAGTGGCCACCCAGATGCCATCAATCTGCTCCAGTTTTTTCACATCCATATATTTCTTTTTGCTGCCTTCGCTGGTGAGATGCAGCGCTCGAATCACCACGAAGTTATCTTGACGAACAAACATCCACGATTTTTTATAACCCGTTTCGTCAACCGTTTTTTTAGTTTTCGGCACAGACTCCATCACCCAGACTTTATGCCCGCCTACTTCCTGTTCTTTCACCAGCTTGTATTTATAGTCTTCTATATTGCGTGATGTCATATCCGAGTAGCTAAAATCCGAACCCATAAAGCTGCCGCTTTTGTCGCTGGATGCGATACGTTTAGTTTTCTTTAGCGCCGGCAGATAAAGCCACTGATCATCATCACGGTCGTCATCATAATCAAAGGTTAAAAACCCCGTGTTACGTACGTCAGCAGGCGTTTTGAAAAATAGTAATTTCAAATCGTCACCACCTCTTTTTTTACTAAAATTAAGCATGGTGCGCTGACGCTGATGGCCACGTTTGTCGATCAAGGTCATCTTCATATCAAACTTTGAGTTATCACCTGTATCACGAACATCTACCTGATGGGCAATTTCATCGGCGGTGATCGCTTGCACTTGCCATGAAACCGATAGAAGGCCGAGTATTAATCCACTCATTAACGTCTTGCTCACTTTCATATTCATGGTGTTGCCTCTCTGTTATTTTTGTTGCGGTAGATCAAAGCCATTAATGCAGGGGCTAATAAAAAATCCGCCAGCAGTGCGACCACAATTGCGATACTGGTGAGTAAACCAAAATTAAACAAATTATTCATTGATGCAAAAACGTAGATAAAAAAGCCGACACTCAGCACAATACTGGTCACTAACATGGCACGGCCGGTACTGGTCAAAGTGAGCCTAATCGCTTGCTCCACATCTCCCGTGTTGTCGTAATAACGTTTGAAGTTATGCATAAAATGTACGGTATCATCAACGGCCATACCAATCACAATCGCACCAATCAACATGGTAAAAAGATCCAACGGAATGTTGGAAATCACCATCACTGCTAACACGGTAAAGATCGGAATTAAATTAGGAAACATACTGATTGCCCCCAGTTTAAAACTTCCCAACATTGCCATCATCATCAATGTAATGGCGATAAAAGCAATCAGATAGCTGTAACCAGAACTATAGATGGCCGCACTGATGGTGTCGGCTAGTAAAGGAATCATTCCCGTCAATGTCACTGTGGCTTTTCCGGCGAACAGTGTGTCGGCTTTGTTTGAAACATCATCAAGTAAATCATGGTAATCAATCGCATCAATCCATGGCATTTTAATCGTCATCCGAGCCTTACTGAACCTGGAATCGACCCAATCTTCCAAATCATCTGAACCACTATTTTCAAAGAGCAATATCTCCTGTGCAATTAACTCAGGATCGTGCGGAATCGCATAAAACTCTTTCTGATTTTCATTCAATGCTTGATGAATTTCTTTGATAATATCGCTCAAAGAGACCGCTTTACCGACAAAATAGAGATCGGTTTTGATGGCCTCAGCGTAACGGCCTAATTCATCCAGCCCCTGCAAAACATCAAGGTCATACAGGCCATTTTCTTTGCCAGTATCAATCACCAGTTCCATGGAGATGGAGCCCTGCATTTCATGGTCAATAACTTCTGTTGCGACCCGAACGGGATGATCTTCGGGAAACCATTTCAGTGGATCGTGTGAATAACGCAGCTGCGAGGCCGATGCCATGGCCAGAATGGCAAAGATCACAGAGACAATCACGATTTTGCTCGCATGTTTCACAGAAAAATGGCTAAACCAGACAAGCATCTCTTCCATACGATCATGGTGGCCTGCATCGGTTTTGGGTTTCGGTTTGGCTTTAATGGGGAAAATACTGAGCAGTGCGGGTAATAAAATTAGCGTAAAAGCCAATACAATCAATACACCGAGACTGGCAAATATGCCTAACCTGGCAACTGGAGCGACCGTTGAAAAAGAGAAAGATGCAAGCCCTGCTGCCGTTGTCAATGAAGTTAATGTAATCGCCAGGCCGGAATGGCCCAAGGTGTGTGCAATGGCCTCAGCTTTGTTTTTATTTGTATCGTAATGGTGATAAAACATGGCGAGTAAATGAATCGATGCCCCAACTCCGACCGCCAATAAAAATGAGGGAATGATTTGCGTCATCGTTTGAATCGGCACACTGAAATGAGCCATCAAACCCATGGTGCTCACCACTGAGATTAATACCACCAAAATAGGCAGAACAACCCCTGAAGCACGTCTAAAAAGCAGTGCTAAAAAAATCAGTATGGTAGCAATAATCATGACAATGAATTTTGCCATATCTTTTGCCATTGAACGCTTCAACTGGTCAGTGACACTGGGGGAACCCGCACTATAAATAACAAAATCATCACTGCGATATTTTTCGATAATTTGCTCAACCGCATGAACCATCTCACTGTTTTCAGCATCTGTGAGAAATTCTTTAGGCATATCACTGCCTTCTTCCACCTCATCAAAACCAGCAAATAAATCCTCTTCGCTGACCTCTTCGGTACGATAAGTATTAGACTCTAAAACAATGGCAGTGAAGGTCGCATCATCATTAATAATGAGGTTCTTTAAGAGCGGATTATTTAAAGCCTTTTGCCGAATGGTTTCTAACTCTGCCTCTGTCTCAGGCCAATACTCAAAGAGGTCTTCGACGAGAAGGCTCTCTTCATCGCCCGTTGTGCTACGGGCATTAATCAGGCCGACAATATCATTAAGGTAGGGAGTATTTTCAGCCAGCTCTGTTTGTAAGTCACGTAGCTTTTCCAGTATGGGAAACTGAAAAATCCCTGCTGTTTTAATCGCAATGACTATTTTTTCATCCCGACCAAATTGATCTCTAAACTCGTTATAGGCAACACGCGCTGAGTCTGTTTCGTGCAAAAAACCTTCCGTGGACGTATCCACGGTCGTTTTGGGTAAACCTGATGCCAGCATGAAAAATGGAATCAACATCAGTATCAGGAATAGGTATCTCCTTTTGTAAATAACAAATCCTAAATTTTCAAAACCTCTCTCTATTTTATCTCTGACGTTTTTCATGACACGACTCCGATTAAAGACTCAATCCAGCCTCTCAGCGCTGGCCGTAAAAATGATTTTTGAGTTTTTTACGGTAACTTTCATGACACGTTAAGCACGTATTCTGTAATGTCGCAAACGCTGAAATCACCGCCCGACCATCATGGCCTTTTGCAATTTTTGCCAGTTCACGTGCCGCAGCATGTGTTTTCATATCACTGTCTTTAAATCTGGCCATCTCCGGCCCCATCAACTTCATGATACGTATTCGTTCGCTCATCGGTGGTTTGGGATGATCGGCAATTTTCATGGCTGACTTTTCAACTTTCACCCAATTTTCACTCGAAATTCCTGCGGTAATGTTCTGCATATTCTTATCCATATCAAACATAATTTTTTGTAGATCCAGAGGTTCTCTAGATGAACCGGATGCGGCCTCAGCCATAGCCTGGCCACACAAAATGATCGCTGAAAAACCTGCAACGAAAGCAACCTTTCGAATAAGTTGTATTTTCATCTCTATTTCTCCTTAAGTTCAAGTTAACTATATTGAATAAAAAGTATAAACCCTTAAATATAAGTTATTAATTAATTAATTATAATAGTTTAATTTAAAGTTAACAATGCGACAATTTGTCGCATACATCAGTGCAGCGCTAAGCTATATAATGCTGCAATGAATAAATTCCAGGCGAGCCACGACCCCACCGCTGCACTTAACCTGCGGCGCATCTTTATCTTGAGAAGTATTGCCATCATTTGTGCATTGGCAGCGATTGCTGTTGCTTCTCAGGTATTCGAGATGAACTTGCCATTATTACCACTGCTGCTAATTGTTGCCCTGCATGGTGTTATTAACATCATAACGTTGCTGCGAATGAGGCAACCGCACCCAGTTTCATCGTCGGAATTCTTTGTGCAGATGGCGCTAGATACTCTGATTTTATGCGCCCTACTCTATTTTTCAGGCGGATCGACCAACCCTTTTGTTTCACTTTTTCTGTTACCACTGGTTATCGTTGCCTCTATTTTGCCGCAACGTTTTACCTGGGCAATGGCGATATTGACTGTCGGTTGTTATAGCGTGTTGATCTATTTTTATCAGCCACTGCCCCACTCACATATCGAACACGGTGCTGATTTTGACCTGCATGTGACAGGTATGTGGTTTGGTTTTCTTTTAAGTGCTGGGCTTATTGTTTTCTTTGTAGTTCGTATGGCCAATAGCCTGCGAGAACGGGATGCAATTTTAACCGAAACGCGTGAACAGGCTTTGCGTAACCAACACTTGGTCGCACTGGGCACACTCGCCACTGGAGCCGCCCACGAGCTGGGTACGCCATTAGCAACAATGGCTGTGTTGGCCAGTGAACTGAAGCGTGAGCACGCTGATAATGCCGATGTTGTTGAAAAAGCACAAATGCTGCGCAGCCAGCTGGATCGCTGTAAAAATATACTCTCAAATATCACAGCCAGTGCCGGGCAAGCACGCCCTGAAGGAGGCAATCGGCTGGCTATTGATGACTACTTAATCAGTGTCGTGGAACTCATGCGTACATCACGTCCCGATGCAAAAATTATTTACCAACTGAACGGCTCAAAACCACCTCCACAAATTCTGGCAGACAAAACGCTCACTCAAGCCCTACTAAACATACTCAACAATGCGGCTGATGCCTCTATCGATCATATTGAAGTTAAAGGACAATGGAACAGCGAACAACTAACAGTAATTATCTGTGACCGAGGAGAAGGCATGAGCCCAGCCGTGCAAGCCGCTGCTGGCACACCATTTTTCACCACCAAACCAAATGGCCAGGGACTAGGGCTTTACCTGGCTCGTGCGGTCATGGATCGTTTCGGTGGAGAGGTGCGACTGCTCAATCGAAAAGGCGGTGGCGCTCAAGTCATCATTAAATTACCACTGAAAAACATTGAGGTTACTGTGTGACAAATGCCCCAGATTTACCCACCCTGTTATTAGTTGAGGATGATCTGTTGTTTTGCCAAGTAATGGGTGGTGCATTAGAAAAACGTGGTTTTAATGTACAGATCGCACATAACGTTGATGAAGGCATTGCGTTAAGCGAAAAAACAGCGCCTGAATATGCTGTGGTCGATCTTAATATGCCAGGGCCTTCAGGGCTGGTATTAGTCAAGCATTTAATCGCCATTGATCCTCACACCCGAATCGTCGTTCTCACTGGCTTTGCCAGCGTTGCCACCGCTGTTGAAACCATCAAGCTTGGAGCCATTCACTACCTTTCAAAACCTGCCGATGCCGATGAAGTAATCGCCGCATTTTATCGTGAGGAGGGAAACCCTGATGTCAAAATCAAAATACAACCTTTTTCAGTCAATCGTATGGAGTGGGAACATATCCAAAAGGTGCTGTCTGACCATGATGGTAATATCTCTGCCACTGCTCGAGCCCTCGGCATGCACCGTCGAACACTACAGCGAAAGCTACAAAAGCGACCACGATTAAAATGAAACTCACACAACAACTAGGGGCTGGAATTTGAATTTCTTAAATACAACACGCTACAGTAGACGTTCAAAATATCAAAATGGAGTGATTCAATATGGCACTTTCTGAATTTATCACTGAACATGAAGTGATGATTCGTCTCAGCTTCTTTTTTGGTATCTTTGCCTTGATGGCGCTATGGGAAATCAAAGCACCACGCCGTGCACTCACCGTTTCCAAAGTGATGCGCTGGGTGAATAATTTGGGATTGGTACTTCTGAACAGCATTATTTTACGCCTACTCTTTCCCGCTGCCGCTGTAGGTATGGCTGTTTTTGTTACTGATAATGGCTGGGGATTACTCAACCACTTTGCAATTCCATTTGCATTAGCTGTAATAATTTCAGTCATTTTCATGGACTTTATTATCTATTTTCAACACGTTTTGGTACATGCCGTTCCAACGTTATGGCGACTGCACCGAGTACATCATGCCGACCCTGATTATGATGTCACCACAGGTACGCGCTTTCACCCCGTCGAAATCATACTCTCCATGCTCATTAAGTTTGCCACCATTGTAGTATTAGGCCCACCCGTGATTGCAGTAATCATCTTTGAAATCATGTTAAATGGTATGGCAATGTTTAATCACAGCAACGTAAAATTACCATTGGGATTGGATCGTCTATTGCGCTTTATCGTTGTAACACCCGATATGCATCGAGTTCACCATTCAGTCGAGGACAACGAGACCAATAGCAACTTTGGCTTCAATCTCTCTATTTGGGATCGACTTTTCGGCACTTATATTGATCAACCCCGTGCTGGCCATATGAAAATGACCATCGGCATCCATAAATACAGAGATCCGAAACAGGTCTCCTGGTTATCTGGCATGCTGATTCTGCCTTTCATAGGTAAGATTACAAGCTATGCCATCAACCGGCGCGAATGGAGCAAGCCTGACGATTCATAAACAAGAGTTTATGGCTTTTTATCGACCTTACAGCTACTAAAACCGAATAGCGCATAAGGTGGGCACCAACCGATTAATCCAGTTAATAAAGGTATGAGACCGACCGCACCCCACCCACTCTGGAAATAAACACCGACACCAATAATAACCAAACCAATAATAATTCGCGCTGTTTTATCAATACCACCAACATTCTTTTTCATGACGATCCCCTTCAGTAACTTTTCTCAAGTGAGTAGTATTCACTTTAGAGGGTTTCTCATGGCCGGTATGTGACTAAGTCACTTTTAAGTGAGCATATTCATAAAGTGCCTGGACATCAGGAATCAAAATTTCTTTTCGACCTACAGATAGCAGCTTTTGTGCATCTAGGGTTTTTAAAGTACGACTGACAACTTCTCGTGATGTACCTAATTCAGCCGCAATTTCCTGATGGGTAATATTTAATACTATATCGACCTGACCTTGAGTCTCTGCTAAATGAACAAGGTACGCTGCAATACGTATATCCAGACGTTCAAATGCGACCTCTTCCAGCAAGGTAATAACACTTACCAACCTTTTTGAAATCAGACCAAAAATGAACGCACACCAAACTTGAGATTTAGAGATCCATGCGCGGGCAATATCCGCCGGTATGATGATCGCTTCGATATCACTATCCGCTTCTGCAATGGCAGGAAAACGAGAGTGGCTCATAATGCAGGAGGCTGTAAATACACAACTATCGCCTGAATTAATACGATAGAGTGTAATTTCACGACCGGATGCGGCAATTTTATAAACGCGTACCTGCCCAGACAATACCAAAGCTAGGTTGGTACAACGGTCATTCTCCGAAGCAATTACAAACCCTTTCGGCAATCGAACAGATGTGGCTGCATTAAAAAACATCTTTTGAAATGCAGGCTCCATATCTTTGATGAACGAAAAATTCTCAAAAATGGCCTGTTTTTTATTTGAGCTGTCGATCATATGAGCTATTTCAGGCCATTGCGCGATACGGTTATGAAAGGTTACTTGGCTACTTTGGAAATCTTTGCTTTTTCCAGTAACAATGGATATATGTACCCTCCCCCAAAATCATGATCGACTGCGACTGCTCCAACAACAGTAATTTCATCGCCAACCTGAGCGGTATCCTGGCTCGTGATCGTCAGATTGCCTGTCTTATTTTCACCCGTACCATCCTGTATATGGATGAAATTTTTGTTCATAATCCCATTGTTAACTTTAACAACCTTGCCTTTCAATTGAACCTGCTGACCTTTTAACTCAGCCTTTTCTTTGTATAGCGCTTCGATCGTTTTCTTCACTGGCTCACCCGCGGTCACTGACGTTACACCAAAGCAAAACAATAAAGAGAGAAGAGTAATAGAAATAATACGAGACATAGACTTTTCCTATATTTGTAATTGTTATTAAGAAAAAAATAAGTATAACAATAACTCACTTAATTTGGTCAATCTCAAATTTCAATGTGCTAAAATAACACGCTATTATAAATTTTCTGAATCAATTGCAAGTCTGCACGGAAGCGCCATATAAACTCAACCACTGGGGGCAAAACTATGCGCTGGAGAAGCGGAAAACGTAGCAGCAACATCGAAGATCGACGCGGCAGACGAATGAGACCCATGCGGCGCGGCGCAAAACTCGGTGGTGGCGCTACAATTATTATACTGCTGGTCAGCCTCTTTCTAGGCGCTGATCCGCAAGTACTTCTCAATGCAGTCAGTGGCACGGGAGGGTCTGGAGTATCAACCTCCTCTTCTGGATCTATGGCAGACGGCGCAAACATTGATCCTAATGATGAAACAGCCCTCTTTGTATCTGTCATTCTGGCCGACACCGAACAGACATGGCAAAAAATATTTGCTCAGAGCGGCAGTCGTTATCAAGAACCCAAGCTTGTTCTATTCACCGATCAGGTTCGCTCTGCCTGCGGCACCACCTCCTCTGCTTCGGGGCCTTTTTATTGCCCTGGAGATAATCAAGTCTATATTGATCTCAGCTTTTTTCGCCAACTAAAACAAATGGGTGCGCCAGGTGATTTTGCACAAGCCTATGTGATCGGCCATGAAATTGGTCACCATATTCAAAATATTACTGGCACGTCTCAAAAAATACGCAGCATGCAAGCACGTACCGACAAAGCTGGAGCCAATGCCTTATCGGTAAAACAGGAACTTCAAGCGGATTGCTATGCCGGTGTATGGGCTTATCACAGTAATAAAGATCGTAATATGCTCGAAGATGGTGATGTCGAAGAAGGTCTCAGAGCCGCTGCCGCAATCGGTGATGATGCACTCATGCGTGGTGCTGGTCGCAGTATCAGACCCGAATCATTCACCCATGGTTCATCAAGACAACGTATCAAGTGGCTCCGCATCGGCTTGGAAACGGGTTCACCTGATGCTTGCGATACGTTTGCCAACAGCTAAAACTGGAGTTTAACGCATGATAAAAAACTACCTCCTTTCACTGATCTTTGTCACCACATTTTTAAGTGGCTGCTCTGTCAATCCGGTCACAGGAAAAAAGGAACTCAGCCTAGTATCTGAAGCACAAGAACTTCAGATCGGCGCGCAGCAATATGCACCACTCAGGCAGTCACAGGGCGGTGATTACGCTGTTGATGTCGCATTAACCAAATATATCAACGAAGTCGGTCAGAAGTTGGCCGCCGTCAGCGATAGAAAACTCCCATATGAATTCAAAGTGCTGAACAACTCCATCCCCAACGCCTGGGCACTGCCTGGAGGGAAGATTTCGATTAACCGAGGGCTGCTGACCGAACTGGGCAGTGAAAGTGAACTCGCTGCTGTGCTAGGCCATGAAATCACCCATGCCGCTGCAAAGCACGGCGTACGAAGCATGTCTCGAGGTATGTTGTTACAAGGCGCGATGATGGCGACTGTGATCGCCAGCCAAGGCAAAGATTACGCTCAACTAGCTCAATTGGGTGCAGGTATTGGCGCACAGCTTATCACGACAAAATATGGCCGCGATGCTGAACGTGAATCAGACTATTATGGAATGCGCTATATGTCCCGTGCGGGCTATGATCTACAAGGCGCAGTGGATCTACAAAAAACCTTTGTCAAACTCTCCGAAGGCAAAAAATCAGATTGGTTAAGCGGCCTGTTCGCCAGCCACCCTCCTTCTCAAGAACGAGTGCAGAACAATATTGAAACAGCTAAACAGTTCCCTGGCAGTGGAGAACGCGGGATCGCACGATTCAAAAAAATGATGGCGCACCTTCAAAAAACAAAACCCGCCTACGAAGCCTATGATAAAGGCCGTATTGCTCTGGCAGATGGCAAACCCAAACAAGCACTCACTCTTATTAAAAAAGCAATGACCATTGAACCCCGTGAAGGTCACTTTTATGCACTATTGGGAGATATTAATTTAAAGTCAAAGAATCTAAGTAGTGCAAAAAACAGTTACGACAAAGCCATAAGTTTTAATAACCAATTTTTTTATTACTACTTGCAACGTGGGCAAATCCACGAACAACTGAATCACAATGCACAAGCCAAAAAAGACCTAGAGCAGAGCATAAAACTACTGCCAACAGCGAATGCCTACCACTCACTGGGTAATATCGCCCAACAAGAAGGACGAACAGAGGAAGCCAAATCGTATTACGCCAAAGCAGCCCCAGAAAAAAGTGACATTGGCCAAAAGGCTTTCAATTCACTATTAGAACTGGATCTTGCTGACAACCCTAAAAATTACATCTCAGCCCGAGCGACTACAAATCGTAATGGTCGAGTGTTTGCACAGATTAGCAACCCAACGCCCAGAGATATCAGAGGTGTACTCATCGCGGTACAGTTTCGAGATGCAAAAGGGCGAATTCGGCAAACCACGCAACCACTGCATGGCACATTGCGTTCGGGTAGCAGCAAAACCATTGACCTGGGTTTTAATGTCGTTGATGCCGTTCAGTTGCGCACTGTCCGTACAACAATCATCCGTGCGCAGCTGAAATAACCACATATTACTTGCTGAATAAATTATATTTCTATAATATTAGAAACTATGAATATAGATATCCAGCCAGACAAGATTCAACAAGCCGTTGAAGGGTTAAAAGGACTCAGCCACGAAACCCGACTTTTAATATTATGTCACCTTGCCCAGAAAGGCCCTATGACAGTGAATGAACTGACCGAAATAACCCAGGCTTCCCAGTCAGGTGTTTCGCAACACCTTTCAAAAATGCAACATGCGGGTTGGGTCACATTCGAAAGAGATGGCGCAAGCAAGCGTTATCAAATCGCCAATGAAGATCACCTGAAACTATTGGAAGCTTTGCACCGAATTTTTTGTTAATCATCTAAAACCCGCCCCCGTAACTTCTTCGTTTTACCTCGCAGGGTTTTTCTGTCCAGTCTTTTTTTCTGAGAGCTTTGAGTGGCTTTAGTGGGTCGCCTGACTTTCCGTACGATAGCTACACTTTTAATTAATTCCTGTAGCCGCTCCAGTGCATCTTCTCTATTTTTAACTTGAGTGCGAAATCGCTGTGCTTTGATAATAATCACACCCTCCTTGTTGATGCGACGATCTCGAAGGTTCAACAGGCGCTGTTTGTAGATGTCTGGAAGAGATGATGTGTTGATATCAAAATATAGATGAATTGCTGAAGAGACTTTATTAACATTTTGCCCACCAGCACCCTGCGCCCGAATCGCTGAAAGCTCAATTTCATTAGAAGGAAGAGATATGTTTTGAGATATATTTAACATAGCCAGATTTATCTTGGGTTGTGGCTTCTTTCAGGTGAACGAGTTTACCAACTTCGCCAGACAAAAAAAGGGTGATATTTCCATATCACCCTTTTATAAGAAGCTAAAATTTTAGTTGTTAGCTCACTTTTGGATCCAAAGAACCACTCTCATAGTTTCCAGTCATTGTTTCCAATGAAACAGGTTTAATTTTGGAAGCCATCCCCTCACAGCCAAACATCTGATAGCGAGCTTTACAGATCTCCATCATTGCATTAGTTGCTTCTTTATAGAACTTACGAGGGTCGAAATTAGAAGTATTTTCAGTTAAGTGACGGCGAATCGCACCAGTCGATGCCATACGCAAGTCCGTATCAATATTAACTTTACGTACACCACTTTTAATGCCTTCAGCAATCTCTTCAACAGGCACACCATAAGTCTGTGCCATATCGCCACCAAAATTATTAATCACTTTTAACCACTCTTGTGGCACCGAAGAGGAGCCATGCATCACTAAGTGTGTATTTGGAATTCGAGCATTAATCTCTTTGATTCGAGAGATTGCCAACACATCACCTGTAGGTGGGCGCGTAAATTTATAAGCTCCATGGCTGGTACCAATCGCAATCGCAAGTGCATCGACTTTAGTTTTCTTAACAAAGTCAGCCGCTTCTTCAGGGTCAGTCAGCATTTGTTCTATAGTCAACTTGCCTTCAGCGCCAACACCATCCTCTTCACCCGCTTCGCCAGTTTCTAAAGAACCTAAAACACCCAGCTCACCTTCAACAGATACACCACAAGCATGCGCGATATCAACCACTTTACGAGTCACTTCAACGTTGTACTCATAAGTTGAAGGGGTTTTAGCATCATCCATCAAAGAACCATCCATCATGACAGAACTAAAGCCACTCTGAATAGAACGGATACATACACTTGGTGATGAGCCATGATCTTGGTGCATTACAATAGGAATATGAGGATACTGCTCAAGAGCCGCCAAAATCAAATGACGCAAAAAAGGTTCGCCTGCATAATTGCGTGCACCGGCAGAACCTTGCATGATTACTGGGCTATTCATCGCATCAGCCGCTTGCATAATCGCGTGTACTTGTTCCATATTATTGACATTAAATGCCGGAACACCGTAGCTATTCTCAGCGGCATGATCAAGCAGCTGTCTGAGAGAAATTAAAGCCATTTTTTATCTCCTTAATTTATTGAATCAATATTAAAAATAGTTATTTTATATGTCTTGAGGTTCAGCCATATCGCCTACACAAACAATTTTCATTGCATTTGTCCCTGCAACAACTCCCATCAAATCACCTTTTGTAATAATAACCAGGTCGCCATCCTTAACGACATTACGCTCTTGTAATTCTGCAATAACCTGTTTATTAACTAATACATGATCGTTACTATCTGTACTAAACAAAATGGGCTTAACCCCTTTATACAAAGTCATTTTACGACTTGTTCTTACATGTGAACTTAAAGCAAAAATTGGAACTTCAGAGCTAATACGCGACATCCAGAGAGGAGTGGCTCCCGACTCTGTCAATGCAACAATCGCTTTTACACCAAAGTGATTTGCAGTATACATTGTAGCCATTGCAATCGCTTCGTCAGTACGACTAAAACGAGTATTTAGACGATGACCGGAAACTCGTGCAATTTTTTGTTTTTCAGCTTCAAGACAAATCCGTGCCATTGCCGCAACAGATTTTTCCGGGTACTTACCTGCCGCTGTTTCTGCCGAGAGCATAACGGCATCTGTTCCATCAAGCACAGCATTCGCTACATCAAAGACTTCAGCGCGTGTCGGAATCGGATTTTCGATCATTGACTCCATCATTTGAGTCGCAGTAATCGTCATACGATTCATGGCTCGTGCCAACTTAATCAAATGTTTCTGTACCGCAGGCAACTCAGCATCACCAATTTCAACACCCAGATCACCACGCGCAATCATGATGACATCCGAAGCAATTATAATTTCTTCGATATTGTCTATTGCTTCGGTACGTTCGATTTTGGCAACAATGCCTCCATGACCTCCTGCGGCCTCCAAAAGCTCACGAGCATATGTAATATCAGCCGCACAACGTGGAAAAGAGACCGCAAGATAGTCTGCTTCAATTTCCGCAGCAACCTTAATATCTGTTTTATCTTTTTCTGTCAGCGCATCAGCCGAGAGTCCCCCGCCTTGGCGATTAATGCCTTTATTATTGGAAAGCGCACCAGCGACTTCAACGATGCAATGAATCTGGGCACCTTTGACCTTACTGACTTTTAGTACAATACGGCCATCATCAAGCAGCAATGTATCACCAGATAAAACATCATTCGGTAGCTGTTTATAAGCGATACCGACTCGTGTTTTATCTCCAGCATTCGGATCACACTCAGCATCTAAAATAAATGCATCACCCTCTTCAAGCGTAATTTTCCCGTCAATAAAACGATCTATTCGAATTTTTGGCCCTTGTAAATCGGCCAAAACTCCAACTTGCCGCCCCGCCTCTTTCGCACACTCACGAACAAGATTACAACGCTGCCGATGATCGTCTGCATCGCCGTGCGAAAAATTAAGCCGTACGACATTAACACCTGCCGCAATCAGTGCAGCAATGCTTTCCTTGTCATCTGTCGCAGGCCCCAGTGTCGCAACAATTTTCGTTCTTCTGGCGTTCAAATCAGGCACAGGCTAAAAAGCTCCAATCTAGTTATATATTTTAAGTAAAGGAAAAGTCGCTTAAGCGCCTCTCTTCTCCAGCATGACTACAGCAGGCAGCTCTTTTCCTTCCAAAAACTCAAGAAAAGCACCACCACCTGTCGAGATATAAGAAATTTTATCTGAAATATTATATTTTGAAACGGCCGCAAGCGTATCACCACCGCCAGCAATTGAGAATGCAGGACTGTCAGCGATCGCTTCCGCTAATGCTTTGGTGCCTTCACCAAATTGATCAAACTCAAATACACCAACAGGGCCATTCCAGACAATCGTACCGGCCTTTTTTAAAATTTCAGCAAACGCTTTTGATGTCTCAGGACCTACATCAAAGATCATGTCATCATCCAGCGCTTCATCAACATTTTTTAGTGTTGCAGCCGCAGATTCAGAAAATTCTTTTGCACAAACAACATCACTCGGCACCGGAATACTTCCACCTCGAGCCTTTGCACTCTCTGAAAGTTCTTTTGCCACGCTCACTAAATCTTTTTCATATAATGATTTACCCACTTCATGACCGTCAGCTGCGATAAAAGTATTTGCAATACCGCCGCCTACAATCAACTGATCAACCACTTTAGAAAGCGACTTCAGCACAGTCAATTTAGTCGATACTTTTGAGCCACCCACGATTGCAACCATTGGACGCGCTGGATTATCCAACGCTTTACCAAGTGCTTCCAGCTCATTAGCTAGCAGTGGGCCGGCACATGCAACAGGTGCATGCTCGCCAACACCATGGGTAGAGGCCTGTGCTCGATGAGCGGTACCAAAAGCATCCATCACATAAATATCACACAAAGCGGCTATTTTTTTCGATAATGCTTCGTCATCCTTCTTTTCGCCTTTATTAAAGCGAACATTCTCACACAGAACAACTTCACCTTCAGCAACATCGACACCATCCAGCCAATCTTTTGCTAAGCGAACAGGTTGGCCCAACAAACCAGACAGATGCTCAGCGACAGGAGCAAGGGAGAATTTTTCTTCATACTCGCCTTCTGTTGGCCGACCCAAGTGAGACATCAGCATCACTTTAGCGCCCGCATCAACCGCTAATTTAATCGTAGCGAGTGAAGCACGAATACGAGTATCATCAGCCACTTTGCCATCTTTTAATGGCACATTTAAATCTTGGCGAATCAGTAAACGCTTACCTGATAAATTAAGATCTGTCATTTTAATCACAGACATAGTCAATCTCCATAATATTTATTTAAAAACTATTTGCAGAAGCCTGACTTTTGCAAATAGCTCTTGATACTCGAGCCAAATCAATAGAAAAAGGCATGAAAATTATTCTCATGCCTTTTCAAAACATCAATGCATATTAATTAGCAGCAACGTGCTCAACCAGACGCATCATGTTGCAGGTATAACCATATTCATTATCATACCAAGCGACTACTTTAACGAAAGTTCCATCAAGCGCAATACCTGCACCTGCATCAAAGATTGATGACTGGCCAATACCACGAAAATCAGTAGAAACAACTTTCTCGTCTGTGTAGCCCAATGTTCCAGCCATTGCACCTTCAGAAGCCGCTTTCATTGCCGCACAAATCTCGTCATAAGAAGCATTGCTGTTCAACTCTACAGTCAAATCAACAACGGATACGTCTGAAGTCGGTACACGGAACGCCATACCTGTTAACTTACCATTCAGCTCAGGTAAAACAACACCCACAGCTTTAGCTGCGCCGGTCGATGAAGGAATGATGTTTTCCAAAATACCACGTCCACCACGCCAATCTTTCATAGATGGGCCATCCACTGTTTTTTGAGTGGCAGTTGCTGCATGAACAGTCGTCATCAAACCACGCTTGATTCCCCACTTATCATTCAGAACTTTAGCAACAGGCGCTAAGCAGTTTGTTGTGCACGAAGCTGCAGATACAATTGCCTGGCCTGCATAGGTATCATGGTTAACGCCATAGACAAACATTGGGGTGCTATCTTTGGAAGGGGCACTTTGTACCACTTTTTTAGCGCCTGCATCAATGTGTGCCTGACAACTCTCTTCAGTTAAGAAGAAACCCGTACAATCAATAACAATCTCTGCACCGACTTCATTCCACTTCAAGTTCGCTGGATCACGCTCCGCAGTTAAGCGAATTGTTTTACCGCCAACAACAAGGTTATTACCTTCTACTGCAACCTCTTCACCGAAGCGACCATGTACTGAATCATATTTCAGCATGTATGCCAAATAGTCCGCTTCTAACAAGTCATTAATACCAACAACTTCAATGTCATTAAAATCTTGTGCCACTGCACGAAAAACCATCCGGCCAATACGACCAAAACCATTAATACCTACTTTAATAGCCATATACTTCTCCTAAATAATGTAAACAAATTTTTCTACCCTACCGCTACCGCAGCTGGGCTATATATTATTTTCCGAGAACTTTGTTTGCAGTCGCAACAACATTCTCTACTGTAAAACCAAATTGTTTAAACAGCTCACTAGCAGGGGCAGACTCACCGAAGGTCTTCATCGCAACAATACCGCCTTCCAAGCCAACGTATTTATACCAACCATCACCCATGCCCGCTTCGATAGCAACACGTTTAACACCTGGAATCAAAACAGAGTCTTTATAGGCTTGGTCTTGAGTATCATATGCACAAGTCGATGGCATAGAAACAATGCGCACGTTAGCATCCATTGCTTCTGCAGCGTCAACAGCCAGACCCACTTCAGAGCCAGTTGAAATAAAGATAATGTCTGGAGTTCCAGCACAATCTTTCAATACGTAACCGCCCTTCTCAATATTAGCCACCTGTTCAGCAGTACGCTCCATAGGGGTCAAAGTTTGACGAGAAAAAACCAGAGCTGTTGGCGCATCACCGCGCATCATTGCTACTTTCCAGGAAACAGCCGATTCGATGGCATCGCAACCACGCCATGTCTGGAAGTTAGGAATCACACGCATGGTTGCCAACTGTTCAACAGGTTGATGAGTTGGGCCGTCTTCACCCAGGCCAATCGAGTCATGAGTATAAACGTAGATCGTGCCAATCTTCATCAACGCAGACATACGCAGTGCGTTGCGCATGAACTCCATAAACATAAAGAAAGTTGCGCCGTAGACTTTAAAGCCACCATGAAGAACCATACCGTTCATCATGTGAGCCATGCCGAATTCACGCACCCCCCAAGAGATATAGTTACCATCAGCATTTTCAGCATTCACTTTAACCGTACCAGACCAGTTAGTCAGGTTTGAACCCGTCAAGTCAGCAGAACCACCGAACATTTCTGGAACCAATGGCCCCATCGCTTCGATCGCATTTTGAGACGCTTTACGAGAAGCGATATTTGGCATATCTGCTTGCGTTTTGGCGATGAATTTATCCATTTCAACTTCAAAATTAGCAGGCAGATCACCCGCCATACGACGTTCAAACTCAGCCGCTTCGGCAGGAAAGGCTGCTTTATAAGCTTTAAACTTAGCATTCCAAGAAGCTTCGTCTGTAGCACCTTGCACTTTGTGATCCCAGCCGGCATAAACATCGGCGGGCACTTCAAATGCACCGTGATCCCAACCCAGCGCCGCTTTGGTCAGGTTGATTTCTTCTTCACCCAGTGGTGCACCATGACAAGCGTGGCTGCCAGATAAATTTGGCGAACCAAAACCGATGGTAGTACGGGTACAGATCAAAGTTGGTTTATCAGAAACAGACTTGGCTTCTGTAATCGCCGCATTGATTGCTTCAGGGTCATGTCCATCAACATTAGGAATGACGTGCCAATCGTAGGACTTGAAACGACCCGGTACGCCCTTCTCCATCCACTCACCGATGTGACCGTCAATAGAGATATCATTATCATCCCAGAATGCGATCAACTTACCTAGACCCAAGGTACCGGCCATGGCACACGACTCGTGAGACAGGCCCTCCATCAAACAACCGTCGCCCATGAATACATAAGTATTGTGATCAACGATTTCGTGACCTGGCTTGTTGAATTGTGCAGCTAAAGTACGTTCAGCAATCGCCATGCCTACTGCATTAGTGATGCCTTGACCTAAAGGACCAGTGGTTGTTTCAATGCCATCGGCATAACCGTATTCAGGATGACCTGCGGTCTTTGCGTGTAACTGACGGAAGCTCTTAATGTCTTCAATGCTCAGATCAAAACCAGTCAAATGCAATAGCGAGTAAATCAGCATGGAGCCGTGGCCATTTGAAAGCACAAAACGGTCGCGGTCAGCCCACTTTGCGTT
Source organism: Gammaproteobacteria bacterium (assembly GCA_021648145.1). Lineage (NCBI taxonomy): Bacteria > Pseudomonadati > Pseudomonadota > Gammaproteobacteria > Gammaproteobacteria bacterium. The sequence continues at coordinate 198,920 of JAKITI010000002.1, read as the reverse complement.
GGTTGGGTTGTATTTCATGTGGCTATTCCACAGAACTTCAGCAATATCAGCCATACCCATCGGCGCACCTGGGTGACCTGAATTAGCTTTTTGCACAGCATCCATACTCAGTGCACGAACAGCATTTGCCAGATTCTTACGAGAAGACATTTATTTCTCCTTATCCTAATTTTTTACAAAAACAAAAGATTTTCAAATGATGAATATATAAAACTCACTGCAGTCACCTGACTAAAGGCAACCACTTTAATACTTAGCAGCGCTTCAATTTTAGTATGATAAACGCATCGACAGGTCGTCGAAAAACGTGACATTCTGGCCTATTTAGCCCTTTTCAGCAAGCCTTCCAAGCATTGACAGTCAATAAAACAACAACAAACTATTGAAATAACTTACGAATATCAAATAACACTAATTTTATTCAAGCCATTTAATAGAGCAGCCCATGCTTGGAATTTGCTCTTTTGGGCCATGGCCTGTCTGTGCAACTTGTTTCATCGCCTCAAATAAATCCCGACGAACCTCACCTTCGGCCGTCTCTTTTCGGCTCGCATCCAAACGTCCGCGATACTGCAATTTAAGGTCTGCATTGTAACCAAAAAAATCAGGTGTACAGATTGCTCCGTAAGCTTTTGCCACTGATTGTGTTTCATCAATTAAATAAGGGAAAGGAAAAGCAAATTGCTCTGCCACTTTTTTCATATTTTCAGGTGAGTCTTCTTTATACATAGATGCGTCATTAGACATAATGGCCACACAATTCACATCATAACCCAAAAGTTCTTTTGCATCCCGCACCAGACGCGCCTGAATCGCTTTTACATAAGGGCAATGATTGCAGATAAACATCACAAGCAAGCCTTTTTCACCCTGCAATGAGGCTAGGCTCCAGAGCTTGCCGTCGGGGTCTGGCAGTGAAAAATCAACCGCAGGTAAATTAAAATCACAAACCGGTGTTTCCAAACTAACCATGTTAACAACCTCACATTATCTATATTTAATTAAAGATTTGATGAAAAATTACGATATGGCGTATTGTGAACGAGGTACGGTTAAAGGTAAACTAGTACAGCATTTTTATGCTGCAAACCAAACAGATACCAAATGTACTCGAAATCTGTTAATGCTATTGCCTGATGTTATCACACAATCAATAGCATCTCGCCAACTATTAAATTAATCAAATTGAGAGGAAATATATGGCAGGTAATCACCTTTTTACGTCTGAATCTGTCTCGGAGGGACATCCAGACAAAGTCGCAGATCAAATCTCCGACGCAATTCTTGATGCAATTCTTGCACAAGACCCTAAAGCTCGCGTTGCGTGTGAAACACTGGTCAATACCGGCATGGTTGTACTTGCGGGTGAGATCACTACCTCTGCATGGGTTGACATGCAGGAAGTCGCGCGCAATACAATCAAACAAATTGGCTATAACAGCTCCGAGATGGGTTTTGACTGGGAGTCTTGCGCAGTACTGACCTCTATTGACAAACAATCGGCTGATATCGCACAGGGCGTTGATGAATCAAGCGATCATGATCAAGGCGCAGGCGATCAAGGCCTCATGTTTGGCTACGCCAGCAATGAAACGGATGTTTTAATGCCCGCACCCATCACCTACGCTCACCGTTTGGTCAAACGTCAGGCAGAAGTTCGCAAAAATGGCATGTTGCCCTGGTTGCGTCCCGATGCAAAAAGCCAAGTGACATTCCGTTATGAAAACAATAAACCTGTCGGTATTGATGCCGTTGTACTCTCAACTCAGCACAACCCTGAAGTTTCAAACGACACCATTCGTGAAGCGGTGATGGATGAAATTATCAAGCCTGTTCTGCCTGCAGATTGGCTGAGTGATAAAACCCAGTTTCACATTAATCCAACCGGTCGCTTTGTGATTGGTGGGCCTGTCGGCGATTGTGGTTTAACAGGACGTAAAATCATTGTTGATACTTATGGCGGCATGGCTCGTCATGGCGGCGGTGCATTTTCTGGCAAAGACCCCTCCAAAGTCGATCGTTCTGCTGCGTATGCCGGCCGTTATGTGGCCAAAAATATTGTGGCTGCGGGTTTGGCTGAGCGTTGTGAAATCCAGATCTCCTATGCAATCGGTGTATCAGAACCCACTTCAATCAGCGTTGAAACCTTTGGTACTGGAAAGATCAGTGATGAACGCATCACCCAGTTGGTTCGTGATCAATTTGATCTGCGTGCTAAAGGACTGGTTACCATGCTTGATTTGTTGCGCCCCATTTATGCCAAAACAGCGGCATACGGTCATTTTGGTCGCAGCGAAACTGAATTTACCTGGGAACGTACCGATAAAGCAGATGCACTGCGTGATGCTGCTGGAATTTAACCACTGGATTAAATGACAGAAATCATATAAATTTCAAACCCCCGATTTTCGAGGAGCGCTGCGACAGGAAGACCCTGCCAGGCTCGAAAACCGGTTTTCAAAACGGCGCTCAGTTTTTTATTAATTTTAGAGGACTGATTGATGAACGCTGTAGAAAATGGCTTCACTGACTATAAAATAGCAGATATTTCACTGGCCGAATGGGGACGCAAAGAGGTCAGCATCGCCGAAACAGAAATGCCCGGCCTCATGGCTCTGCGCAAAGAATACAAAGGCAAAAACCCCTTAAAAGGTGCTCGCATTGCGGGCTGTCTGCACATGACCATTCAAACGGCTGTGTTGATGGAAACCCTGATTGACCTTGGCGCAGAAATTCGCTGGTCATCTTGCAATATTTTTTCCACACAAGATCAAGCCGCCGCTGCGATGGCCGCTGTCGGCATTCCTATTTTTGCCTGGAAAGGTGAAACAGAAGAAGAAGCCGAATGGTGCATCGAACAAACCATCATTGGCACAGACGGCTGGCGTCCAAATCTGATTCTGGATGATGGCGGCGATTTGACCATCATGATGCATGACAAATTTCCTGAGTTGCTCAATGACGTAAAAGGCCTTTCTGAAGAGACTACAACAGGAGTACATCGCCTTGCTGAAATGATGAAAGCAGGCACTCTGAAAGTCCCTGCTATTAACGTCAACGACTCTGTAACAAAATCAAAATTCGACAATTTATATGGCTGTCGTGAGTCACTGCTTGATGGCATCAAGCGTGCGACTGACGTGATGATCGCTGGAAAAATCTGTGTCGTACTGGGTTACGGCGATGTTGGTAAAGGCTGCGCGCAAGCATTCCGTGGCATGGGTGCAACTGTATGGGTCACTGAAATCGACCCAATCTGTGCACTGCAAGCTGCAATGGAAGGCTATCGCGTTGTTGACATGAATGAAGTCGCCAGCCAAGGGAATATTTTTGTCACCACCACCGGCAACGTCAACGTCATCAACCATGACCACATGAAAGCGATGAAAGATGAAAGCATCGTTTGTAACATTGGCCATTTTGACTCTGAAATTGAGATTTCTTCACTGCGCCAATATGAGTGGGAAAACATCAAGCCTCAAGTGGATCACGTGATCTTTCCTGACGGCAAGCGCATCATCATACTTGCGGAAGGCCGCTTGGTTAATCTGGGCTGCGCGACTGGCCATCCAAGCTTTGTTATGTCAGCTTCATTTACCAATCAAGTAATGGCTCAGATTGAATTGTGGGAAAATTCAGCAAATTACAAAAATGAGCTGTATGTTCTGCCTAAAGAGCTTGATGAAAAAGTAGCACGATTGCACCTAGATAAAGTGGGTGCAAACATCACCACGATGACCAAAGAGCAATCTGATTATTTGGGTATTCCAGTTGAAGGCCCTTATAAACCAACCCACTATCGTTACTGATATATAACTTATTCAGCTCACCCCCTGAAATCCGCTATTTTTGTCTTAAAATGACGAATTTTAGGGGCAATCTGAATAGTTATACTGAATTTATATATAAATAACTCTCTGCCATGTTTTTAAAACATGGCAGAGAAGCACTATAGGGAATCGACCTATGAAATCACAAAAACAGTACCCCCGCGCTTTCAGCTTTGAATTTTTCCCGACCAAGACAGAAGAAGGAGCCAAAAAGCTACTGACGACCAGCAGCACATTGGCCGCTATTGAACCTTGTTTTTTTTCGGTCACATTTGGCGCAGGCGGCTCAACACGAGAGCGCACTTTTCAAACCGTTACCGACATCAAACAACATACCGGCATTGATGTTGCGCCACACCTCTCTTGCATCAGTTCAAGCAAAGAAAGCATTCGTGAAATATTAAATCGCTATATGGAACAAGACATTCGTCATCTTGTTGCTTTACGTGGAGATATGCCCTCAGGCGTACATGAGCCTGGTGAATTTCGTTACGCCAATGAGTTGATCGAGTTTATTCGCACTGAAACGGGCGATCATTTTTTTATTGAAGTGGCCGCTTATCCAGAGTTCCACCCTCAAGCTTCGAGCGCGACTGAAGATTTAATCAACTTCAAACGCAAAGTAGATGCCGGTGCAGATGCCGCTATCACACAGTATTTTTACAATACGGATGCCTATTTTCACTTTGTTGAAAGCTGTGAAAAATTAGGCATTGATATACCGATCGTGCCGGGCATCATGCCCATTACGAACATCACACAACTGGCACGTTTTTCAGATATGTGTGGTGCAGAAATTCCTCGCTGGTTGCGAAAATCATTAGAAAATTATGGTGATGACATGGAGTCTTTGCGTGCATTTGGACTGGATGTCACTACGAAGTTGTGCCAACAGCTTTTAGAGGGTGGCGCTCCGGGACTGCACTTCTATTCCATGAATCAAAGCGGCCCAAGCATGGCGATTTGGAATAATTTACAACTCAGTTCATCAATTTAACCTAAACCCTGAAAATAAGAATGCCAAAACCTCACAAATTTAAAAAATAAGAAGCTCGCGCTTTGAGTTCAGGTCATAAGAGCATAACTTATTAAATCATTTTTGCTGATTCCCGTGATCTCTTCAAAAACTTCATAGAGAGTTTTGGCATCCTGATTACCACCCATTTTCATGACCACTTGATCAAACATTACAAATGCCGCCCCCCGGCTTCAAATATTTCTCACTTTCAGGCAGTGATTTTAGTTTATTATAAGGTATCATCATGTTCTTACAGTAGTATTTCTTATGCTGTATTAATTTTGAATCTTCAATTTCATGGTACCGCAAACGGAGGCAAATAAGCCCGCAAAGATTAAAAACCAGTTGCTAAATTTACAAAGGAAAAAACATGACCGATGTATATAAAATATTATCATTTGATGGTGGCGGCATTAGAGGAGTCATCCCTTCTATATGGCTAAGCTATATGGAAAATAAATGTTTAGAAGGAAAACTATTACATAATTATGTTGATATGGTTGCTGGCACATCCACAGGTAGCTTGATAGCTTGTGGTGTTGCAGCTGGGATTGAAGCTGAACGTATAAATTCCCTATTTATTGATAGTGGACCTTTGATATTCCCAAGTAAAACAAAACGCTTATGGGGGAGGTTTACAAGAACATTTTCCCAAGGTTTCAGTGCCCCAAAGTATGACGCTAATGGATTGGAAAAAGAGATCAAAAAAATTTTCACAAAGTCTGGGAGAGCACTAAAACTGAAAGATTTAAAGATCCCTGTAATGGTCGTTTCATATGATGTACTTAATAGAAGGCCTATTGTTTTTAAATCAACAAAAAAAGAGCATGAAAATTATGAGGTATGGCAAATTTGTAAAGCATCATGCTCTGCTCCTACATATTTCCCTGCTCATGAAATGAAACTTGGTCGTTCAATATCACCTTTGATTGATGGAGGCGTAGTCGCTAATAATCCTTCAGCTTGTGCGGTTGCAGAGGCAAAAAAATTGGGTAACGCTCTAGATAATATTTTGCTTGCTTCATTCGGGACTGGGCGCTCTACAAGAAAGATTTCACGTGATGAAGCAGAAGAATGGGGAGCTTTAGAGTGGGCAATACCTATTATCGACGTTCTTTTTGATGCGTCAGTCGAAATTGTTGACTATATAAACAATCAGTTTTTAGCTGACGGAAATTATTTTCGATTTCAAGTCATCTTAGATAAAGCATATGATGATCTCGATAACGCAGATGCCACAAACCTAAATGCACTTCAAGGTATTGCTGAGAGTTTTTTGAATGGAAAAGAGCAAGGAGATGAGCAACTAAATAGATTGAGTTCTAGACTTAAAGGTTAACCAAAAGTCAGGACGAGCGAGCCGTACTTATCTCTTTTACCTTATCTTCAATCCATGTCTCGGCAAGTTTGTTAATTTCAGAGGCTGAGCGATTTTTTGATTCAATCACGGGCCCAACACTGACCTGAATCGTTCCTGGCTTTAATATCAAGCCACGGCGCGGCCAAAACTCACCGGCATTGTGTGCAACAGGAACAACGGATGCGCCACTTTTCTGAGCGAGCATAGAGCCACCCATGTGATATTTACCTTTTTCTCCCGGTGCAATACGTGTTCCTTCGGGGAATATGATCATCCAGCGCCCCTCTTTCAAACGTTGAACCCCCTGCTCGACCAGTTGATTTAATGCCTGCCGTCCGGCTGAACGATCAATCGCAACAGGCTTTAACATTGCCAACCCCCAACCCAGAAATGGAATCCATAACAGCATTCGTTTTAGCACCCAGGTTTGCATTGGAAAAATATCCTGCAATACCAGAGAGTCCCAGTTTGATTGATGCTTGCAAAAAACAATACCTGCCTTATCTGGAATATTTTCCCTGCCATCGACAACATAATCAAGCTTGCATGTCACCCTCATCCAGAAAAGGCAAAAGCGAGCCCAGCCAGACAGCACCCGAAACCGTGTTTGAGGTGAAAAAGGAAAAACCAGCAGCCCAGCTACAAGAAAGAAAACCAAAGAAATAACAAGACCAGACCAGAAAAACAGAGAGCGAATCACCAACATGAGCTAAACCGCCTCACCATTTAACAACACATCAACAACGGCAGCCAAATCATCATAAACAGGAATTCCTTCCAACCCTTCATCTTTTTCCAATGTTGTTTCTCCTTTACCCGTGCGAACTAAAATGGGTGCAATTCCAACAGCCTGCGCAGCTTGCAAGTCACGCAAAGAATCACCGACCAGCCATATCGCCTGAAAATCCACACCAAGACGAGAGACAATTTTCCTGATCATTCCTGGCTTGGGCTTGCGACACTCACAGTCATCATCAGAGCTATGAGGGCAAAAAGAAATCATATCAATATAGCCACCAATATCAGCCAATTCCTGTCGCATTTTGTCATGCATCAGATTCAAAGCATCAAGGTCAAACAGGCCATGCGCCAGACCTGATTGATTTGTTGCAACCGCCACGTAATAACCGTGACGATTCAAACGTACAATAGCTTCCAGACTGCCCGGTAGAGCGACCCATTCATCAGGTGATTTGATAAGTTCGTCAGAATTTTCATTAATAACACCGTCACGATCTAATATAACTAAGCGCATCAGATTAACCCTGTAATCGTGACAAATCGGCCACGCGTAAAAATAGAGTATTCATCTGGTTCAAAAGCGCCAGGCGATTATTGCGTAGCTGGATATCATCCGTCATGACCATCACTGTATCGAAAAATGAATCGACGGGTGTTCGTAATCCCGCGAGATGAGTCATTGCCTCATTGTAATTACCTGCATCCAGTAACTTCGATACTGTTTTTGATAATGCATTCACGGCCTCGGCTAATGCTTTCTCAGCCGGTTCGACTAAAATTTCATGATTCACCGCACTCGGAATGTTTCCGTCAGATTTTTTAAGAATATTACGAATGCGTTTATTCGCAGCCGCCAGACTCGAAGCTTCAGGCAGTTGCCGAAAAGCCAATATCGCAGTAATGCGTCGATCAAAATCTAAGGGGGATGGTGGGCGACGCGCTAATACGGCATCAAACAAGTCAGCAGAAACTCCTTTTTCATGATAATACGTACGCAGCCGCTCCATCATAAAATCATAAATTTGTGATGATAAATCGGCCTTTAAATCACCCACTTTTTCTTTAGTGGACTCGATAGCCAAATCCAGCAGTTTAACCAAATCAAGCTCAAGCTTTTGCTCAATCACGGTTCGTAAAACACCTAATGCGGCACGGCGCAAGGCAAAAGGGTCTTTATCACCCGTGGGTATCAAGCCCACCGCAAAAATCCCAACCAGAGTATCCAGTTTATCTGCAATCGCCAGAGCTTGTGCAATTGGCTGACTCGGCAATTGATCCCCAGCAAAACGGGGCATATATTGCTCATCTAATGCCAACGCCACCCCTTCTGGCTCACCATCATGTAGAGCATAGTAACGCCCCATCACACCTTGGAGATCAGGGAACTCTCCAACCATCTCGGTCATCAAATCATTTTTTGATAATAGTGCGGCGCGCCCTGCGTGCTTAACATCAGCCCCCAAATCAGCTGCAATGGTTTTTGCTAATACAGATACTCGCTGAACCTTCTCTCGCAGACTCCCTAGTTTGGCCTGAAATACCACCGAATCGAGCATTGAGCTGTATGCTTCAAGAGGCTGTTTACGGTCTTGATTCCAGAAAAAAGCGGCATCCGCTAAACGAGGACGAATCACCCGCTCGTTACCTTCTTTGACTTTGCTCGGATCTTTGCTATCAATATTGGAGATCGTTACAAAATAGGGCAGTAACTGACCCGAAGTATCTTTGACTGGAAAGTATTTTTGATGACCCTGCATACTGGAAATCAGCGCTTCAGCAGGCACATCCAGAAAATCTGTATCAAACTGGCCACACACAGCAACAGGCCACTCAACCAAAGCGGTCACCTCATCCAATAAACCATCATCAATAAACGCCTCACCACCCACTGCTTTTGCCGCTTTGATGGCTTGATCACGCACCATTTTGCGTCGCAACGAATAGTCTGCAATCACTTTTCCTTGATCTTTCAATAGATCAAGATAAGCGGCCGGACTCTCTATGGATAACCGCTGCGGACAGTGGAAGCGATGACCATAAGTTTCACGCCCACTATTCACACCTAATATTTGGCATGGCACAACTTCATCATCTAACAATAAAACAACCCAGTGCACAGGACGAACAAACTCAACATCTGAACTACCCCAACGCATGCGTTTTGGGATGGGCAGACCTGCCAATGCTTTTGTAATAATAGCGGGCAGCAGCTCTTTTGTTTGTTGTCCGGTTTTAGTTGAGCGGAAAACGAGCCAAGTCCCTTTTGGCGTTTCCAGGCGCTCCAAATCACTCGGTTCAATACCACACGAACGTGCAAAACCTTTCACTGCGGATGTTGGGTTTCCATCTTCATCGAATGCAGCCACCAGTGCCGGGCCACGCCGCTCCTGTACTTGATTCGCTTGAGAGCTTGCTAAATCTTTAATCTTCACCGCTAAACGACGTGGTGACGCATACAAGTCCACCCCACCAAATACCAACTCAGCTTTTTTCAAACCATCCGTAATACCCGAGCCAAGTGCCTCACTTAGCTTTTTCAAAGCCTTAGGAGGAAGCTCTTCCGTACCAATCTCAAACAGTAGATCACATTTGTCCGACACTTATTTATCCTCCTTCAGCATTGGAAAATTCAACGCTTCTCGGCTTTTATAATAAGCTTCAGCGACAGCCCGAGAGAGAGTGCGCACTCGGCCAATAAACCGTGCACGTTCGGTGACACTGATGGCATGACGTGCATCCAGCAAGTTAAAGGTATGAGAGGCTTTCAACACCATTTCGTAAGCGGGCAGAGGCAAACCGGCTTCAATCAGTTTTTTACTCTCTTTTTCAGAGCAATCAAAAGCATGGAACAGATCTTTCGTATCGGCATGTTCAAAGTTATAAGTCGACATCTCAACTTCATTTTGATGAAACACGTCGCCATAAGTAATGGTTTGCCCTGCTTTGCCCTGCGCATCATTCCAGACAAGATCATAAACACTTTTAACGCCTTGCAGATACATCGCAATGCGCTCCAGACCGTAAGTGATTTCACCCGTGACAGGACGACACTCCAAACCACCCACTTGTTGAAAATAGGTAAACTGAGTCACTTCCATGCCATTCAACCAGACTTCCCAGCCCAGCCCCCAAGCACCCAATGTCGGTGACTCCCAGTTATCCTCGACAAAACGAATATCGTGAACCAATGGATCAATACCCAACATTTCCAGAGACTCCAGGTAGAGCTCCTGAATATTATCGGGAGATGGCTTAAGAATGACCTGAAATTGATAATAATGCTGAAGGCGATTTGGATTTTCGCCATAACGACCATCAGTGGGACGACGTGATGGCTGCACATAAGCAGCGCGCCAAGGCTCAGGGCCTATCGATCGTAAAAAGGTCGCTGGATGGAACGTGCCCGCGCCGACCTCCATATCATAAGGTTGCAACACGGCACAGCCTTGCTCTGCCCAAAATTGCTGAAGTTTCAGAATCAAGCCCTGAAATGTAATGACGCTGCTTGACCCATTTTGCTCAGGGTGATCTTCGTTCAAATCAAACCTTCCGTTACATACCAATAAAAGCGCACGAGTATAACGCGAGAAACAGATAGGTTAAAACAGAAATTCCAGCCCCACACTGATCCTGCTTGAATAGCGGTTCACTTCATTCAAACGTGTGCTTGCTTTTTGGCCATTGCTAAAATAGACCGTATCGAGACCATTAGTGACATTCCACGCCTGATACTGCGCTTCAACAAAAACAATTTGATAAGGTGTCATCCAGTATTCCCATGTCAATGAAAAGAGGCTGCCAATACCATTACCGCTGTGACGAAAACTCACGGGTTGAGCAAAATCCTGACGTAAATTCCATTGAGCCTTGGCTGTATAGTCCACTTGATGATATTCAACATTATACAGTAAAGCATGTTTTGCATTGAGCTCCCACCACAACTCTACACCGATCCATTGCCCCTCCCAAAGCGCCTCATAACTACTATCAAGACCATCAAGCACTCCTGCTGGCTTTTGGTTTACACCTAATGATGGACAAGTTTCTGAAGCTGTTTGCTGTCCATCAAAAATAGTTAAATACTGACGATAACGTGAAAAACCAATTTGAGGGATCAGAAAGATATTACGACTTAATAAACCATCAAACAAAACACCTACACCAAACATACTATTATCCAAATAGCCTCGTGATTGATTATTACTGCGTGAAAACTCCCCCGTACGATTATCATTACAATAATCAGAATCCTGATTTTTCCCTGATGTAATGTTACCCCGAGCTAACTGTCCACGAATATACAACGTATTATCAAGTAATAACTTCCCACCCACACCGGCATAAAAAACATCTAGATTCTCCCAGCGTAGCTCAGATAGTATATTAGGTGAACCCAAACCATCTATACTTCCAGAAATATTCCAATCTAGCTGGTCTAGCTGATACCCAGCCTGATAACGTATCGAATAATCCACCCCCATCGCTGCAAATGCACTGCTGGGAATACAGCTAAAAATGAGTAAATACAAAATTGAATAACGATCTATTTGTAAATTTTTAAACCACATAAAATTCACTAAATTTAGACCTTGCTTGATATACAGACTGAGGAGTGTTCACTAAAAATGATTGTATTCGTAAGATGAGATAACCGCCAGACACCCACAAAACCAATTTTTTGCATGCCTTTGATAATACACGCATGCGTAATGTTGCAGATTGCATTATAATTCCCAAAAGGTACGATACCATTCACAACACATGTTTACAAACCAGCTTCAAAACATATGAATAAACAGCGTAAAGCAGTCGCATTAATTTCTGGTGGCCTGGATTCTCTTCTTGCCGCAAAAGTCACTCAGGATCAGGGTATACACGTTGAAGGCATTAACTTTTTTACAGGCTTTTGTGTTGAAGGGCATACTCATGCTATTCGCAAGAAAGACCAGAAAAAGGTCAAACGCAATAATTCATTGTGGGTCGCTGAAAAACTCGGCATTAAACTTCACATTCTCGATATTTCAGAAGAGTATAAAGATGTGGTTATTAACCCTCAATATGGGTATGGAGCCAACCTGAACCCTTGCCTTGATTGTAAAATTTTTATGGTTAACAAGGCACGTGACTGGATGAAAGAAAATAACTTTGATTTCATTATTACAGGGGAGGTCATAGGGCAACGTCCAAAATCACAGCGCAAGGAGACTATGCCAATTATTTCACGAGACTCCGGCATTGATGACCTTTTACTTCGCCCACTCTGCGCCAAATTACTACCAGAAACATTGCCTGAACATGAAGGCTGGGTTAACAGAAAAGAGCTGTACGATTTCAGTGGTCGCTCTCGCAAACCACAGATGGCGCTTGCGGCTCAATTTGGTTTTGAAGAGTATGCACAACCAGCAGGTGGCTGCTGTTTCTTAACCGATGAACACTACTCATCAAAATTGGCTGATTTATGGAAATTCCGTGGCGAACGCACCTATGAGCTGGATGACATCATGCTGCTTAAAATAGGTCGTCACTTGCGCCCTCGCCCTAACTTTAAATTAATTATTGGTCGCGAAGAAGGGGAGAATAAATTTATGCAGGGTTACCGCAAAATGTTTACTCATTTACAGGTCAATGGTCATGCTGGCCCCATGGTATTGCTTGATGGCCAAACCAGTGAGAGTGACTTAGAACTTGCAGCTCAAATTACCGCTCGCTACAGCCAAGGTCGAAACCTTGATACAGTCAACGTTATAATTACTGATAAAACAGGCAATTTCAGTGAAATAACAGTCACTCCCATGCCTGAAAAATTAATACGTAAGGAGTGGTATATATGAGCCATCATACACTTGATGCACGTCGTTTATTATGCCCTATGCCTGTGATTCGCACACAAAATTCTATTAAAAACCTTGCAAAAGGTGACACCTTAGCGGTAATCTGCACCGACCCTGGTGCGGAGCACGATATTCCGGCCTGGTGCCGAATCAATGGCCATAAGGTGATTGACATTTCATCAACTGAAGAAGAGATGACAATTACTGTTGAAGTAGGCACGCTGGTATGACTACTCTAGAATAAAACAATATTTTTTACTTAAACTCTAAAAAAACATTCGTTTGGAGAATGCAAATGTCAGATTCAGTATTAAAGATCATTAAAGAACAAAGTGTTAAATTTGTCGATTTTCGCTTTACCGACACTCTAGGTAAAGAGCAACACATCTCTTTTCCTGCTCACACAATTGAAGAAGATGACTTCAAAGATGGTCGCATGTTTGATGGCTCTTCCATCTCTGGCTGGAAAGGTATTAACGAATCTGACATGGTCATGATGCCTGATGCGAGCACAGCCATTTTAGACCCTTTTTCTGACGAAACCACTTTGATTTTGCGCTGCGATATCCTTGAGCCTAATACGATGCAAGGTTACGAACGTGATCCACGCTCTGTTGCCAAACGTGCTGAAGCTTATTTGAAGTCTACCGGCATCGCTGACACCGCTTTTTTTGGCCCTGAGCCCGAATTCTTCATCCTTGATGACGTTCGCTGGGGTGCTGATATGAGCGGCACTTTCGTAAAGATTGATTCAGAAGAAGCGAGCTGGAACTCTGAAAAAGTATTCGAAGGCGGCAATATGGGGCATCGCCCCGGTGTTAAAGGTGGTTACTTTCCAGTCCCTCCTGTTGATAGCCTTCACGACATGCGTTCTGCCATGTGCCTGGCTATGGAAGAGATGGGTGTTGAAGTTGAAGTACACCATCATGAAGTTGCTACAGCAGGTCAATGTGAAATTGGCACTAAATTCAACACACTGACCAAGCGTGCTGACCAGAACCAAATTCTAAAATATGTTGTTCAAAATGTTGCCCACGCTTATGGCAAAACAGCGACATTTATGCCTAAACCAATCGTGGGTGACAACGGCTCAGGTATGCACGTACATATGTCTTTGGCAAAAGATGGAAACAACCTGTTTGCGGGTGACTTGTACGGTGGTCTGTCTGAAACAGCGCTCCACTATATCGGCGGCATCATCAAGCATGCTCGCGCACTGAATGCACTGACCAACGCCTCAACCAACTCATACAAACGTTTGGTTCCTGGCTTTGAAGCTCCGGTATTACTGGCTTACTCTGCCCGTAATCGCTCGGCATCTATCCGCATTCCTTTTGTTGCAAACCCACGCGGCCGTCGCGTTGAAGTTCGCTTTCCTGATCCAACAGCCAATCCATACTTAGCATTCTCTGCACTGATGCTAGCCGGCCTGGATGGAGTTCAAAACAAGATTCACCCAGGTGAAGCTTCAGACAAAGACCTGTACGACCTGCCGCCTGAAGAGTTGAAAGGTATTCCAACAGTATGTCACTCATTGGATCAAGCTTTAGAAGCTCTCGATGCAGATCGTGGTTTCCTGACTGCTGGCGGCGTATTCACTGACGATATGCTTGATGGCTATATCGCTCTGAAAATGGAAGAAGTCACACGCCTGCGTATGACAACTCATCCTGCTGAGTTTGATATGTACTACAGTCTGTAAGTTTATTAAGCTCACAAAAAAGCCACTCATTGATTGAGTGGCTTTTTTTATGGCTTAAATAGAAAAACTCACACTGGATTGTCAATATCAATAAAAGTATGCTCAATGCCATACTTATTCGCTAAATGCTCCCCTAAAACTTTGACACCATAACGCTCTGTCGCATGATGACCCGCAGCAAAGTAATGCACGCCACACTCTTTCGCCATATGCGTTGTATGCTCTGAAATTTCCCCGCTGACATAAGCATCCACACCCAATGCAATCGCCTCTTCAAAATAGGATTGCGCCCCACCGCTGCACCATGCGATACGATGAATTGGCCGATTATTCCCCATAATATGCAATGGCTGACGATCCAATACTTTTGCCAAATGATCCGCAAACACCACTCCTGATAACGGTTTTTGTAACGTGCCATACATGCCAAGTTTGTTGCTTGAAGCAAACCGACCTTCAACACTTGACCCAAACATATTCCCCAACTGAGCATTATTTCCATAAACGGGATGCGCATCTAATGGCAAATGGTAAGCCAACAAATTTATATTGTTTTTTAACAAACACTCTAAGCGGCGCTTTTTCATACCCGTCACACATGGGTTTTCACCTTTCCAAAAGTAGCCGTGATGCACCAAAACAGTATCAGCGCCGTGTTTGATTGCAGCCTCTAATAATTCCATACTTGCCGTCACACCTGAGACTAATTTTGATACCTGCCTTCCCCCTTCCACTTGCAAGCCATTCGGCGCATAATCATGGAAATTTTCAACATCAAGCAATGTATCAACATAGGAAATTAACTCGTTTAATTGCACCATTTCAGTCGTTCGCCCCATGTTCAATTTATAAAAAAACTCATTATGCCCTCTAAGAAAACATTTTTTTTCATTTTTCAAGCCATAGTGATCGGGCTTGCTGTCGCGCTTTTTATTATATTATTTATTCAGTTCAAAACCACACTGCAACCCACAGCACCAAAACCAAGCTATAGTAATGCGCCAACCTCTTATGCGGATGCTGTTTCAATCGCAACACCTGCCGTTGTTAATATTTATACAAAAAAAGTTGTCGTGCAGCGATTACCTCGCTTATTGGAAGACCCATTTATAAAACGATTTTTTGGTGATCGCCTTAGTATCGTGCCTCGAAAACGTCTTGAATCCAGCCTTGGTTCAGGCGTTATTATCAGCAAGCATGGTTATATTTTAACAAATCACCATGTGATTGCAGGAGCCAGTGAAATTCAGGTAGCACTACTCGATGGCCGCATAGCACAGGCCAGCATAGTCGGCACTGATCCTGATACTGATATTGCTGTGCTACATATCAAACTGCCTGAGCTGCCCAGCATCACAATCAGCCGTGCAGAGCACTTGCGTGTGGGTGATGTCGTTCTCGCCATTGGCAACCCTTTTGGAATTGGTCAAACGGTCACACAAGGCATTATCAGTGCCACAGGGCGCAATCGCTTGGGCATTAGCATTTACGAAAACTTCATCCAGACAGATGCCGCGATTAACCCGGGGAACTCAGGGGGCGCACTGATCAATCCTGATGGTGAACTGATTGGTATCAATACCGCTATTTTTAGTAAATCGGGTGGATCACAAGGAATTGGATTTGCCATCCCTATGAGCATCGCTAATAAAGTGATGGCACAAATTATTCAATATGGACAAGCACTGCGTGGCTGGATCGGTATTGAGCTGCAAACGCTCACGCCTGAGCTTGCCTCATCATTTAATGCACCCAATACAGAAGGTGTTATTGTGACAGGTATTTTTCGAAATGGCCCCGCACATAAGGCAGGGTTGCGTCCAAGTGATATTATCACTCATATTCAAAGCCGAAAGGTGACCGACCCAGTCAGTGCGATCCTCATGATTTCGGAAGTCCATCCCACAGATAAACTCACGCTTCAAGTCATACGTAAAAATCAGAAGATCAAACTAGAGATGATGGCAAGCATTCGCCCCAAACGTTTAAACAAACAAAATTGAGCGGTCTCTATTCTCTTACTTGATATTTTCTTCCGCAAAGCCAGCTTCTTTTACCGTTAAATCAATCTGTTTCAATACAGCCAGCAACGGTCTCATTTCGGCCAGCGGCCAAGAATTTGGGCCATCACTCAATGCTTTTTCAGGGTCAGGATGTGTCTCCATAAAAATACCTGAAACACCACTGGCAATAGCCGCTCTGGCCAACACCGGAACAAACTCGCGCTGCCCCCCAGAGCTGCCGCCTTGCCCGCCGGGCTGTTGTACAGAGTGCGTTGCATCAAACACTACGGGGCAACCTGTTTTACGCATCTCTGCTAAGCCGCGCATATCAGAAATCAGTGTGTTGTAGCCAAAAGAGACTCCACGCTCACAAACCATGATCTGTTCATTTCCTGTCTGTCTGGCTTTATCGACCACATTGATCATGTCCCACGGCGCTAAAAACTGGCCTTTTTTGATATTGACTGGTAAGTTTTGTTCAGCCACACTCTGAATAAAATTTGTTTGTCTGCATAAAAATGCAGGCGTTTGTAGAACATCAACAACATCAGAAACTTCGCTTAACGGCGTATCTTCATGTACATCGGTCAAAACCGGCACACCGACTTGTGACTTTACTTTTTCAAGAATACGCAAACCCTCTTCAAGCCCAGGGCCACGATAACTGCTGCTGGACGTTCTGTTCGCTTTATCAAATGATGCTTTGAATATATAGGGTATGCCCAGTTCATCCGTCAACATTTTCATCTGCTCTGCAATATCCAGAACAAGCTTTTCACTTTCTATTACACAAGGGCCAGCAATCAAAAAAAAGGGATGCTCTAGACCCGCGTTAAAACCACATAATTTCATATTGCTTCAGCCCTTTTTATTTTGTTCACTGTGAACACGCGCTGCATTAATAAAACCATCAAACAGCGGATGCCCATCACGAGGTGTCGAGGTAAATTCAGGGTGAAATTGACAGGCCACAAACCAAGGGTGAGACGGAATTTCCACGACTTCAATTAACTGCTCATCCATTGAGGTTCCACTGACCGACAAACCACTCTCTTCAAGTGTTTTCAAAAAATTATTATTGTACTCATAACGATGACGATGACGCTCAACAATCACCTCTTTACCATACAACTGATGTATTTTTGAGTTCGGCACCAAACGACACTCCTGCGCTCCTAATCGCATTGTTCCGCCTAAGTCATCCGCTTCACTGCATTGTTGAGTCAAACCCTCAGAGGTGGTCCACTCTGTAATTAACGCAATCACCGGATAGGGTGTATCCACATCAAACTCCGTACTGTGTGCCTCTTTCAAACCGGCAACATTACGTGCATATTCAATCACAGCCACCTGCATACCTAAACAGATCCCCAAGTAAGGCACATTGTTACGCCGCGCATAACCCACTGTTGCAATTTTACCTTCAACACCGCGTTCACCAAAGCCACCAGGAACAAGAATCGCGTCCATATTTTTCAGGCAAGCGGTTCCGTTATCCTCAATCGTTTCACAATCAATACAGTGAACTTTTACCTGGGTTCGTGTGTGAAATCCGGCATGAATCAATGCTTCTGTTAATGATTTATAAGCATCCGCCAGCTCAACATATTTACCCACCAGTGCGATATTAACTTTACCGTCAACATGATCACGATTATCCAGCACTTGCTGCCACTCAGAAAGATCAGCATCGGGAACATCCAGGCGTAATTTATCAACAACAATCTGATCTAAACCTTGCTCATGAAGCAGAAGTGGAATGCGATAAATACAATCCGTATCCACAGCAGAAATCACGGCTCGTTTTTCTACATTGGTAAACAGGGCTATTTTGCGACGTTCATCATCTGGCAGTGTTTCATTCAGACGGCAAAGCAAAACATCAGGCTGGATACCGATTGAGCGCAACTCTTTCACGGAATGCTGCGTCGGCTTGGTTTTAATTTCTCCTGCAGCTGCAAGGTAGGGAACCAAAGTCAAATGCATAAAAACACAGCGATCATGCCCCAGCTCAATACCCATCTGACGAATGGTTTCAAGAAATGGCAAAGATTCGATATCACCCACAGTTCCACCAATTTCGACCATGGCGATATCAGCGTCACCCGCACCTTCATAAATAGAGCGCTTGATCTCATCGGTGATATGCGGTATCACCTGTACAGTCGCACCATTATAGTCACCACGACGCTCTTTTTTGATCACACTTTCGTAAATTTGACCGGTGGTAAAGTTATTCGATCGCGTCATCGTCGCTCTTAAAAAACGCTCATAATGACCCAAGTCCAGATCAGTTTCCGCACCATCCTCTGTCACAAAGACTTCACCGTGCTGAAAAGGGCTCATCGTACCTGGATCAACATTAATGTAAGGATCCAGCTTTATCATCGTGACCTTCAAGCCGCGTGACTCCAGAATAGCGCCCAGTGAAGCGGCTGCGATTCCTTTACCTAGCGAAGAGACCACACCACCCGTGATAAAAATAAATTTTGTCATTTTATTGAGTTATCAAGTTATTGCTACGATTGCATGAAATTGGAAACAAGAGTAGACCGTGATTTTCTGCTCTTTACGTTAAAATTTCAATGATTGATTTTTTGGAATTGCCACCCTTCGATACTTTTCTTCACGCTGAAAGGCTCACAAATACAGGCCCCCACCACCACAGCCAACTGATCCCCCACATAAAGAAGAGGAACACGATCACGCAACCACGGGAGAATATTTTTTTCTTGAAGCAGTTTCTTGAGTGATTTGCTGTAATCTGACCCAGCAGGCCGACAAGATTCACCCCCCTGACGAAAGCGTACTATAACCTCTGTAACACTACAATCAAGCCCTTTTCCTTTGACCTTTTCAGCTGTCAAGTAACCGCTATTTTCTGGTAAATTCAACAGTCTGTTCAAGTTCCATGGAATTTCTAATGCGCGATTAAATATACTCAAAGGCGACATTGCATACAAATCCCCCTGATAGCGCCTCACTTCCCCGCCCCGCCAATGGACACAAGGCATCGCATCGGGCGCAGCATTGATGACATCGTGCAAAATATGTTCAATATGAACACTCGCGGGCATCGGTAGTTTGAGTTGTTTAATCCAGTAACGTAACAAAAGACGCTGACGAGCCACATCCAGCTGTTTTATAAAATTGACTGACAAAGTATTCGGTTGGCTGCCTACGGCAGCGCTAAAATCTTGTTCAGCTAAAACATCCAGTAATTGTGATGATTCAGCCTGATGCCTGGCACTTCGTGCAATCACTTTTGATGCAGAAGGCCAACGTGATTGAAGCAACGGCATCACTTTATGACGTAAATAATTACGATCAAAATTGGTTTCTGCATTACTCGGGTCATCAATCCAACGCAGCTGATGATGCTCAGCATATTCGTGCAATTGTTGCCTGGAAAATGACAGTAAAGGTCGTACTAATTGCCCATGAAAAAAGTCAGTTTGAGCAGGCATTGCAGCTAAACCTTGTGTGCCTGCGCCTCTGAGTAACTGCAACAATAACGTTTCTGCTTGATCATCCTGATGATGAGCTGTTAACAAAAAATCCCCCTGCTCAATATATTGAGCAATGGATTGATAGCGCGCATCACGTGCCGCCGCCTCTGGGCTTTCACCTTTTTCAGGGCGAGCATCAACAACTAATTGCTGACAACTTATTTGCAGCGCTTCACACACACTTTGACAATGCAACGCCCAATTTTTTGCCTCTGTGCATAATGAGTGGTTCACATGCACCGCATATAATTCAGTGCCAATGAGATCATTTTTAAGCCCTGCCATAGCATGAAGCAAAACATGGGAATCCAAACCGCCACTGAAGGCAACCCAGTAGCGACGTACCGAAGAAGATTGAGGTAATAAAGCCAATAACTTCTGAGAAGAGAACCCTGACATTTACTCTTTGAATTGACCGTAGCCCATCAAACGCTTGTAACGTTCATCAAGCAACTCTTCTGAACTTTTAGCGTTCAACCCTTCAAGCTTTCCAAGCAACGCTGTTTTAAGGTTTTGGGCGACCACATCAAAGTTACGGTAGGCACTGCCTAAAGGCTCATCAATAATTTGATCAACAAAGCCTAGCTCTTTCAAGCGGTCGGCTGTAAGCCCCATTGCTTCAGCTGCATCCGACGCCTTCTCTGCACTTTTCCACAAAATCGTGGCACATCCCTCAGGGGAAATCACTGAATAGGTGCTGTATTGCAGCATTAGCAAGCAATCCCCCACCCCAATGGCCAACGCACCACCCGAGCCACCTTCACCAATCACGGTACAGATAATTGGCGTATCCAGTTCTGCCATCATTTTCAGATTTGTTGCAATCGCCTCACTTTGGCCACGCTCTTCTGCTCCCACTCCAGGGTAAGCACCTGGCGTATCAATAAAGGTTAATAAAGGCAGATTAAAGCGCTCAGCCATCTCCATCAGTCGTTTTGCTTTGCGATACCCTTCTGGACGCGGCATTCCAAAATTACGCTGAATTTTTTCTTTAGTATCCCGCCCTTTTTGATGACCAATAACCATCACGGGTTGCCCCTCCAAGCGCGCAATGCCACCGACAATCGCCTCATCATCTGCATAAGCACGATCACCATGCAGCTCTTCAAAATCAGTAAATATTCGCTCAATGTAATCCAGCGTATAAGGCCGTTGTGGGTGGCGTGCCAACTGAGCCACCTGCCAAATAGAGAGGGAAGAAAATATTGACTCAGTTAATGAGTTACTCTTCTCTTCAAGACGAGAAATCTCATCACCTATGTTAAGCTCGTTGTCCCCCGTCAGGTGACGTAACTCTTCAATTTGAGCTTCAAGATCCGCAATCGGACGTTCAAAATCCAGAAAATTCATCAATAACTGCCCAGTACAAAAAAACAATATAATAATGCGTATAAAGATAACATAAAATCAGAGAGTTTTCGGCTACAATCAACCCTGAGTAAAAACCCACATTGCAGCAAAACACAGAAAAATGTAACGTAACCACTTCATCAATTAATTAATTGCTTATTTTAAAATGTCAGAACAACATACCTTTAAACAGTTAAAAAACCATATTACCGAGCAAATCATAGGGCAAGAGCAGCTCGTCACCCGGCTGCTTATTGCACTTTTAGCCGATGGCCATCTACTCGTTGAAGGCGCGCCTGGCTTAGCCAAAACAAAAGCAATAAAAACATTGGCGACGGGAATTGAAGGCCAGTTTCACCGAGTTCAGTTTACACCTGATTTATTACCCGCCGACCTGACAGGAACTGATATTTATCGGCCGCAAGATGGATCATTCACGTTCCAAAAAGGCCCCCTTTTTCACAATTTGTTACTGGCCGATGAAATTAATCGTGCACCGGCAAAAGTACAATCAGCGTTACTGGAAGCGATGGGTGAAGGGCAAATTACCGTAGGTAGCACAACCTACCCATTACCTGACCTGTTTCTGGTCATGGCGACACAAAATCCAATTGAACAAGAGGGCACATACCCGCTTCCAGAAGCCCAGCTTGATCGATTTTTAATGCACGTTGTGATTGACTATCCAGATATTGATGCAGAAAAAATCATACTACAACTCGCTAGAAATGAAGCGCTTCAAAAACAATCTGACCACACATCTGAAACTGTCACTGAAGTTTCTCAGCACGCTATTTTTGCAGCACGTAAAGAAGTTTTGGAGTTGCATTTATCGCCAGCACTGGAAGAGTATATTTTACAGCTAATCATTGCCACACGCCATCCAGAACCTTATGGCAGTGACCTTCAGCAGTGGCACCGATTTGGTGCCAGCCCTCGCGCAACGATTGCACTGGACCGATGTGCTCGCGCCTATGCATGGTTACAAGGGCGTGATTACGTCTCCCCAGAAGATATCCAGACAATAGCGCATGATGTTTTACGCCACCGCCTCATTCTCTCTTTTGAAGCTGAAGCCGATGGCATTACAACAGATATTTTTATAGATGAGCTCTTGCAACGTGTTCCTGTACCTTAGGAACGCACTGGTCTGAGAACAACCCCAGACAGCGGTGGCAGTGTCAAAGAGAGTGAAAAAGATTGATTCATCCAGGCCGTTGGCTCAGCTTCAACAAGAGAGTTATTACCCATGTTGCTTCCGCCGTAATACTCGGAATCTGAATTAAACACCTCTTGATATTTGCAATTAAACGGTACACCGATACGATACCCTTCTCTGGGTACGGGGGTGAAGTTCAAAATAACAATAACAATATCATCCCCATCTCGACGCATATAGCTTAGAACAGATTGCTCTGAATCATTACAATCGACCCACTCAAACCCCTCTCCATCAAAATCATGGCGATGCAATGGCGGCATATCTTTGTACATTTTATTAAGATCTCCAACCATAGAGTGCACCCCCTTGTGCTTGGGATAATCCATCACATACCAATCCAGTGCTTTGGAATCATCCCACTCTTCACCCTGAGCAAATTCACACCCCATAAAGAGTAATTTTTTACCAGGATGGGTAAACATATAGGTGTATAAAAGACGTAGATTTGCAAATTTTTGCCATTCATCGCCCGGCATTTTGTAAAGCAGTGACTTTTTCATATGCACCACTTCATCATGCGAAAATGGCAGAACAAAGTTTTCGGTATAGGCATAAAGCTGGCTGAACGTGAGCATATTATGATGATAACTGCGATATACAGAATCCTGACTCATAAACTTCAGGGTGTCGTTCATCCACCCCATATTCCACTTCATACTGAAACCCAGCCCACCCAGCCAGGTTGGACGAGAGACCATGGGCCATGAAGTCGACTCTTCTGCAAAAATCATCGTGCCTGGGTGCTGGCTATGTGTCACCTCATTCAATTCACGTAAAAATTCGACGGCTTCCAGGTTTTCTCGTCCACCATGAATATTAGGTAACCACTCCCCTTCTTTGCGTGAATAATCGAGGTAGAGCATTGAGGCGACCGCATCAACACGCAAACCATCCAGATGCATCTCTTCCAACCAGAACAATGCACTTGAAATCAGAAAGTTTTTAACCTCATTACGTCCATAATTAAAGATCAGTGTGCCCCAGTCTGCATGCTCACCTAAACGTGGATCTTCATGTTCATACAGTGTGCTGCCATCAAATTTTGCCAAACCATGCGCATCTTTTGGAAAATGAGCGGGGACCCAGTCAAGGATGACACCAATCCCTTCTTGGTGACAGCAGTCCACAAAATAACGAAAATCGTCGGGCGAACCAAAACGACTGGTGGCAGCATAATAGCCTGTTGTTTGATACCCCCAGGATGCATCGTATGGATGCTCAGTAATGGGCAGCAGCTCAATATGAGTAAAACCCATGTCGACGACATAGCTCACCAGACGATCAGCAAAATCACGATAATTTAAAAAATGACCGTTTTCATCTTTTTGCCAAGAGCCCAAATGCACCTCGTAAATAGAGACTGGGCTATGCATCCAGTCATTATCTTTACGCGTTGCCATCCACTCGTTATCTTGCCAGGAGTAAACACTGTTAGAGGGTGTAATTGCCGCAGTCCCAGGGCGCAATTCAAAGCGTTGTGCATAAGGGTCCGTTTTCATATGAAGCGCGCCATGGCGATCACGCACCTCATATTTATAATGATGATCCGACTCAATACCGGGAATAAACAACTCCCATACACCACAGCCGCCACGAGCACGCATGGGATAGCGCCGCCCATCCCAATGATTAAAATCACCCACGACACTGATTCGGCTCGCATTAGGTGCCCAGGTGGAAAACAACATTCCCTCCACACCGTCTATAACATGGTGGTGCGCCCCTAGAAATCGATACGCATGCCAGTGTTTGCCTTCACTGAATAAATGTAGATCATAATCTGTCAAACAGGGTGGAAAGCAGTATGGATCCAGCATACTAAGCGTCTCTCCTTCACCATTCGTCCACGTCAGAACATAACGATCGGGAATGATGCCTGCGGCTCCACGCCACTCAAAAAGGTCAGAGTTATAAAGGCGTGTCATGGCAATTTTTTCATCGCCCACCAGTACCTTGCTGGCATTTGGAATAAAGGCGCGTACAACGTCACCATCATCAACAGAGTGTTTTCCCAAAACAGAAAAAGGATCGTGGTGGCGTGCTTCAATCAACACCTGGATGTCATGTGGAATCATACTGCGTCCTTCATTCATTTTTATCTGTTTCCTCTAAATCATTATGCCCCATAAGCAGGAACGTATTCGAAATAATTTTAAACAGGTATCGCCATAACTATAAAAAAACTATAAAGAAATTTTTGCTACAAACCGCTAAGTCGTCCATTGTTCAATTAAAAATAAAAATGAACATCCAGCAGTGTTATGAACAAATATAAGCGCTATAATAACAACGTATGATCTCAACAACACTCTAAATATAAGGGAGATTGACCTAATGGCCACAAACACCCCCGAACGTTATGTGAGTCGTCTAACACAGAACACTTTAGCTTTGATTTTAGCAGGTGGCCGTGGGTCACGTCTAAAACAACTCACAAAATGGCGCGCTAAACCCGCTGTTCCTTTTGGAGGCAACTTTCGCATTATTGATTTTCCGCTCTCCAATTGCATTAATTCAGGCATCCGCCGCATTGCAGTACTCACACAATACAAATCACATTCATTAATACGCCATATCCAGCAAGGCTGGAGTTTTCAACGACCTGAACTGGGCGAGTTTGTTGAACTTGTACCCGCACAACAGCGTGTTAAAGATGACTGGTATGAAGGAACAGCTGATGCCGTTTTCCAAAATCTGGATATTATCCGCAGCCTTAACCCTGAATATGTACTGGTTCTTGCGGGCGATCATATCTATAAGATGGACTACGGCCCCATGCTGGCAGCCCATCAAGAAAAACAGGCCGATATGACCGTAGGTTGTGTTGAAGTGCCTATTGAGCAGGCTAAAGCATTCGGTGTGATGTCCGTGAATGATGACAGCCGTATTGTCAAATTTAGCGAAAAGCCGGATCACCCCGACCCTTTATCCTATAAAAAAAGTCATGCTTTGGCTTCAATGGGAATTTATATTTTCAATACTAAATTTTTATTCGAACAACTGAGTAAAGATGCTCAGACTCAAGGCTCCAGCCATGATTTTGGCAAAGATATGATCCCTTCGGTCATCGAAAAGTATCGTACATACGCTTATGCCTATCGTGATAGTTCAGGTAATCAACCTTACTGGCGTGATGTGGGTACGATTGATTCATATTGGGAGGCCAATATGGAGCTCATTGGTATCACACCCGAATTAAACCTTTACGATAAAATATGGCCGATATGGACTCACCAACCTCAGCTGCCCCCTGCAAAATTTATTTTTGATGATGATGGTCGTCGTGGCATGGCCATTGATTCGATGATCTCTTCAGGCTGCCTTATTTCTGGTGCGGAGGTTCATCACTCCCTGCTTTTTTATAATGTAAGAATAAGCTCCTTCACCACACTGAATGACTGTGTCATCCTGCCTGATGTTACCATTGGTCGAAATTGCCGCTTAAACAAAGTTGTCATTGACAAAGGCTGTGATATTCCTGAAGGAACCGTGATAGGAGAAAACCTAGAAGACGATGCGAAACGCTTTCACGTATCTGAAGGTGGAGTTGTTCTTGTGATCCCTGAAATGTTGGAGACTAATATTTGCCATGTCCGATAAAAACCAATTGAAAGTTGTTCTGTGCTGGCATATGCACCAGCCTGAATACCGCGAACTCATGGATGGTATATACCAATTGCCGTGGACTTACCTGCATGCCATTAAAGATTATGTTGATATGGCATCCATTCTAGAAGAGACACCCAAAGCCAAGGCCGTCATTAACTTTGCACCGATACTACTGGAGCAAATTGAGGATTACGCCACTCAGGTCAAAAGCTTTCTTCATGGGAGCGGATCTATAAAAGACCCGTTACTTGCCGCTCTGGATATGCCAGCACTTCCCAATAAAAGTGAAGAACGATGGGTACTCATTGAGGCCTGCCTCAGAGCAAATGAAGAGCGCTTAATTAACCGTTTCCCACACTATCGACGTTTGGTCGATATGGCGAACTGGTACCATCAAAATGATGACCTTAAAATCTATATGGACGATCAGTTCCTGACGGATCTTCTGGTTTGGTATCATCTTGCCTGGATGGGTGAAACCGTTCGCAGAAAAAGTAAGTGCATACAGCAGCTCTGTGAAAAAGGCCAAAACTATACATTGAGTGACCGCCGCAAACTCCTGGGAGTTATCAGCGAGCAACTCTCAAGCATCATTGAGCGCTATCGTGTGCTCTCTGCAAAAAACCAGATTGAGCTCTCCATGACACCTTATGCACACCCAATCATGCCGCTCATGCAAGATTTACAGTGCACCAAAGATGCGATGCCTGACGCATCACTGCCCAAAGCACCTGTTTACCCTGGTGGACAAGAGCGATTGAAGTGGCACCTGGAAAAAGGAATTGATACTTTTCAACGATTTTTCGGAAAAACACCGCGAGGCTGCTGGCCTTCAGAAGGCGGAGTGAGTAGTGATACGTTGCACCTGCTTAATGAATACGGCTTTGACTGGGCCGCAACAGGAGAGTCCGTTTTTCATAACAGCCTGACGCATCATGGAATCTCTGACTCAGACACTCATGATGGACACGAACTTTATCACCCCTATCACATTAAAGGTACGGGCAATATCCGTTGTTTTTTTCGAGATGACGGACTCTCTGATCTCATTGGCTTCACCTACTCCAACTGGCATGCCGATGATGCGGTCGGTGATCTGATTCATCACCTGGAAAATATTAATGTCACCTGTCAATCTGCTCATGACAGCGTTGTCTCTATTATTCTTGATGGTGAAAATGCCTGGGAGCACTACCCAGATAATGGCTACCATTTTCTCAGCGCACTTTACAAGCGTTTGTCTGAACACCCAAACATAGAACTCACTACTTTTTCTGAATGCCTTGATGCAAAACCTAAAGCAGGAAAACTCTCAGGAATGGTTTCTGGAAGTTGGGTTTATGGCACATTTTCAACCTGGATCGGTGATACCGACAAAAATGCGGGCTGGGATCTGCTCATTGAAGCCAAGCATGCTTATGATGCCAAAGTCGCTGCCAACGAAATTGCAGATGAAAACCGTGAAGCCGTTGATAAACAGCTGGCCATCTGTGAAGGCTCAGACTGGTTCTGGTGGTTCGGTGATTATAATTCGCAAGATGCTGTCAGTGATTTTGAACGGCTCTTCCGAATGCATCTGGCGAACCTCTATCAAATGCTGAATTTAGAGCCACCCGAATCGTTATCAAAAATTATCAGCCACGGCGGCGGTGACCCACTGCACGGAGGCGCCATGCGCCCAGGAAAGGAGCAAAATTAACTTGCATGCCACTTCCACTAAAATAACCACTCACCACGACCCACTAGAAAAGCGTCGGGGTGGTATATTACTCCATATCACCTCTTTACCGAACCGCTGGGAAAATGGTGATCTGGGTTCAGAAGCTTACCACTTTATTGATTTTTTAGTGGACAGTGGTATGAGCATATGGCAAACATTGCCCTTAGGTCCAACACACAAAGATCACTCACCTTACAACTGTTTTTCCGCCCATGCAGGCAACACTCAACTGATTAGTCTTGATGCGCTCATTGATGCCGGCTGGCTCTCTTCCAACGAAGTCGAGCAACAACTAGCGAGTGATACCTCTGCAGAAGAACGTCGTCAACAACTTCTTAAAAAAGCCTTTCACTGTTTCCAGAAAAAGGCCGATGCAGCTTCTCATAGCATGCTGACTGACTTTATTAACGATGAAAAACACTGGCTGGTAGATTACGCACTCTTTTGGGTCATAAAACAAAAACATCACGGTCTTTCATGGATTGAGTGGCCCACACCACTACGTGACCGTAACCCAAATGCACTGCTTGAGCTGCGCCATGAGTTGCATGAAGAAATTGCTCAAACTCAATTTGAGCAATTTCTCTTTTTCAACCAATGGAAAAGCTTAAAGCACTATGCCAACAAAAAAGGGATTTTATTATTTGGCGATATCCCTATCTTTGTTTCACATGACAGTGCCGATGTATGGGTGCACCGAGAGTGCTTCCAACTAACCCCTGAAGGTCAACCTGATATTGTTGCAGGCGTACCTCCTGATTATTTTTCAGAAACAGGCCAGCGCTGGGGCAACCCGCATTACCGCTGGAGTTTTATGGAAAAAAGCGGGTTTTCCTGGTGGGTTGAGCGCATCGAAACCCAGCTTAAACTCTATGACATCATGCGTATTGATCACTTCAGGGGGTTCGAAGCATACTGGTCAATTCCAGCGAATGAAGAGACTGCGATCAATGGCCACTGGGTTAAAGCACCAGGGCAAGCACTTTTCAAAAAATTACAGGAGCATTTCGGAGCACTGCCTTTTATTGCGGAAGACCTTGGCATAATCACTGATGAAGTCGATGCTCTGCGAAAAGAGTTCAGGTTACCCGGGATGAAGATACTCCAGTTTGCTTTCGATAGCGATGCCAATAACCCTTACCTCCCACACAACCATGAAACCGACTCCGCAGTTTACAGTGGGACACATGACAACAACACAACCTGTGGGTGGTATAACGCGCTATCCTTTGATCAACAACAACATATTCAGGAATATTTAGGGTTTCCACAAGAAGTCATGCCCTGGCCTATTATTCGCTGTGCATTTGCATCCGTTGCAAAACTGGCAATCATTCCTATGCAGGATATATTAATGCTCAAAGAAGAGCACAGAATGAACACCCCCGGTACTTGTGAAGGAAACTGGCTCTGGCGTTTCAATTGGGAGCAGCTCGATAATAACACCCCCAAACATATCAAACAGATGGTAAAAAATTACAACCGATAATGCCAGTAAGGAACGAGCACGGAATACTAAAGAGCACCTTCAGCCATGGCGATTTGAGCCGTACTGACCTCAACATAAGTAAAGCGATACTCCGCCCCATCAATAACAAGCTCAGTTGTATAAATCTTGGCGCTCTCAATTTCGGCTTCACTGCCCCAATATAAGAATTCAGCAATACCTTCCGCCACCCAACCGTACCCCAGCTTATTTTCAATACTTCCATCAAACCCATCGGATGCGATGATATAAGAGCCGTCATCTAACCCTGAAACAAAAATATTTATAAGAGGTGATTCAGTCACTGTTTCAGTAATAGTGACCTCATTTTTATCACCATTGATCGTATTTGTATTACCCGATGAATTTGTTGAATCGCCTCCTTTGGCAGATTTCCATGCACTCTCATTAGCACAGTTTGCTTCGCATACCTTGCTATTAATAACACCCTTATTATTAGCAAAAGTCTCCCTCTTACTGTAACTGATTAATTCGGCTTCCCCTTCAGAACCATAGTCAGAAGAAAAATCAGCCTGTAAAGAGCCCGAATCATTATTTGCCTGACCCACAGCAGAAAAAGATTGTAGACCCCGTGCACTACTATATCGTCCTTCAAACCCGATCAACGCCGTATTGTTTGAGTCATCAAGAGCCTTCAATGTAATAGTTTCTGTCTCTGTATTCGATATTTTTTCAGTCACATTATCAGAGTTACTATATTTAATTTCCACCAACTCATCATTGCCATCATCAAGATAGCTATAGGTATAAATGAAGTCTGTATCACTATTTTCAAAAGCATATGAAGAGACGACACTGCGTTTATTGGCGGCCCATTTAAGCAAAAAAATTGTCGCATCATCACTGACCAACCCACTCATTTTTTCCATTTCAGAGAGATCCAGCGAGACTTCATACTGAAACTCACTCTCCGCTGAAAAAGCAGTGTAGACGATCGTTCCTAGCTCAATACTTTCACCTGGAGTGGTCGGTAGCTGGATGATTTCATCAGTTTCATTTACTCCAAACATCCCACTCTGTTGTTTGTTATTAATCGTATCTATTTTTTCTACAGCCACTTTTTCGGCCGCAATAATGTCATCCGTTAACTGCAATGCAATCGTCCCTTGAGGTATCGTACAGGCTGTTTCAGCTACGACACTCTTGCACTGTGACTCTATTTCATACCAGACTGCATCCAGCATTAAAAGTGGCACTTGATGGCCCAAACGAATTATTTCCGCTTCGGTCACACGATTATTGACCTTGGCAAAAGCGGAATCTGCTTCACCACCACTATCAATGGCACGAAATGTTCTCTCTGAGGATTCTTCCTGATAACCTAACAGTGATTTAGGGATTACAATACTGTTTTTCTTTGGCAGATACTGCACGGCAACAGGTTTGCTCTGACCTTCTACTGCCTGATCTTCACTGCCACAAGCGCTTAACACTAAAATGGCAGGAATAAATAACAATGATAATATAGCGTTATTTTTCATCACACTCTCACTTAAAACACTTCTGATATAAAGGAACAAGGATATACCCAGGCTTTTACTTTTTGCAATAAATTCAGTTGGTAAAAGGCTATTTTTGAGAGTAAGGCCACATGATCATGCTCAATCAAAACAAGCTAACCCATGAACCAAGTCAGGATAACGCAGTATAATCTTTAATTCATGGATCATTTTTCGGTTATCAATTCTCCGTGATTCTTGCAGATAAGAGCGCATTGCCGGGGAAAATTGTGACTCTGCATCACAATGACTCACCTCAGGTGGACGAGGTAGACCCAATGCATCGGCAACAGCAAAAAAATAATCTGTCATCGTTGTTTGCTGGCCATCTGAAACGTTATAAATTGCTCCAGTCCGCCCGTACTTCATTGCTACCAGACAAACCTGAAGCAGGTCATCTTCATGAATACGGTTGGAAAAAGGTGCTTCTTCGGAACGTACAACAGGACGACCCTTACGAAGTGACTCAACGGGCAGACGATTCACGCCATAAATACCCGACACACGCAATACAACGACTGGCACTCTATTTTTCACGCCCCATTGACGCAGCATATTCTCTGCATCCAGACGGCGTCGGCTCCGATCTGTACCAGGCTTTGGAGAAACTTCTTCATTCACCCACCGCCCCTGACAATCTCCGTATACACCCGTCGTGCTGATATAAACAATTTTTTCAGGAAAATTATCAGACACCAGACTCACCAACCAATGACGCATTCGTGTATCACATACACCACCATTAGGGGGAGGAGCGAAATAGTAGAGCTCTCTATTTTTTAAGGGCAGTCCGACTAACGTTTCTGGGTAATCGAGATCACCTAGTATCATTGTGACACCAATACATTCGCTCACATGTCGCACCAGTGCCGACACCTGCACACCTGAAGCCAAGGCTTGTTTGGCAAGACACTTCCCCAGCTTGCCCAATCCTATTATAAACATTGATTAGATCTCCCAGCGCACTCCAGCAGTGATCATATTTTCCGTCAAATTTTTATAACTGGCTGTGGCTTGATAGTAGAGCTAGCTATATACAATACATCATATCAACTATTACCAACAATACTGAAAGGTGCATAAAATCATACAAAAAATATTTTTCTTAAAAACAAAACCTTACAGTGTCTTCATGAAATATGTAGATTGACTCACACAACTTTCGCCCATAACCGCCGATAACATAAACATCTGGGTTAAAGTAGCGGTGCTTATCCCCCCTCCCTCTTAAAGCGCCGTGAATTATTCCCAGAACCGGATTGCTCCCTCCTATCCTAGCAATCCGGTTTTTTTTCCAAATAAGCCTTGTCCAACAACAGTTCCTAAGGAACTAATTTTAATTTATTGGCACATAAAGCTCCGTTAGCAACTCAGCTTCCGCAACCTCTTCAAGCGAGTTTAAATATTTTTCAAATGGGGGATAATCTCTAGGCATTGTTAATCAAGTATAGCTATCTATGCTGCATATGTTCAAAGTGGGCAATGTTTCCGGAAAGGGTGCTAAAATTTGATGTGTTGCCACCAGATATAGGGGTAAACAACTGTTACTTGGTTGCTTATTAAGAAACCCTTGGATATAAAAAAAGCCACACTCCAAAGGATTGTGGCTTTTTTATATCTATAGACTTTATTAAACTCGCTTATGGCGGAGAGAGAGGGATTCGAACCCTCGATGAGGCTATAAACCCCATACTCCCTTAGCAGGGGAGCGCCTTCAGCCTCTCGGCCATCTCTCCGTTTGTTAAAATATCACTTTGATCAGCTATTCAGAGCCGCTGAATCAAAAGCGGTGACAGAATACCTAATATAGTTTGAGTACGCAAAATTATTTTTAATAAATTTTTATAACTATTCAGCGTACCCTAAAAATATGTGTCTACCCCTCTTCTTTTAGCTGTCCTTCTTTTAGCTGTCCTTCTTTTAGCTGTCCTTCTTTTAGCTGTCCTTCTTTTAGCTGCTTTTCTTTTTGAATGCGTTCATAAATCTCTTCGCGATGCACGCTGATCTCTTTTGGAGCATTAACCCCAATGCGAACCTGATTACCTTTAACACCCAGAACGGTCACGGTAACATCGTCACCAATCATCAACGTTTCACCGACGCGTCGAGTAAGAATAAGCATATTTTTTCTCCTTGCTCTAAAAAACTTTATAGTTAAAGCGCCATAAGCTAATAAAATAAGAGTCAGCTTAGACCGCTGCACCTTATATCGGCCAAAATATAAAAAACTGTAGTCCGATCACAAAAAAAGAAGGCCATTACGATTATTCTTTGATTGTACAAACTTTCCATACAACTACAGAACTACTATAACGGCTCAATATAAATATTTTTGACCTTTTTTACTAGGAGCTTGTCAATATATTAAATGAAAGATTCAAAGATCGAAAGCTGAATGTAACGCTCGAACCCCAAGCTCTAGATATTTTTCATCAACGACGACTGATATTTTAATTTCTGATGTCGAAATCATTAGGATATTAATTCCATCGTTAGCCAATGCTTCAAACATCGTGCTGGCAATGCCTGCATGCGAACGCATGCCGACACCCACAAGTGAAATTTTTACAATTTTGTCATCTCCTTTAACTTCTCTTGCGCCCAGCTCTTTCGCAGTCGAGTTCAAGACATCAAAAGCTCGTTTGTAATCATTTCTGTGTACGGTAAAAGTAAAGTCGGTTGTCGTATCTTCTGCGATGTTCTGGACAATCATATCGACTTCAACGCCAGCTTTCGCAACGGGGCCTAGAATATAGTGAGCCACGCCAGGCCGATCAGGCACACCCAGAATAGTCAATTTAGCCTCATCTCGATTAAATGCAATACCTGATATTAATGCCTGTTCCACACTTTTATCCTCTTTGGTAATCAAAGTCCCCTCACCTTCTTCGAACGAAGAGAGCACCCTTAACGGAACACTGTATTTGCTGGCAAATTCAACTGAACGTATTTGTAGAACCTTCGCACCTAAACTGGACATTTCCAGCATCTCTTCATAAGTGAGCTGATTCAACTTACGTGCTTCGGGAACCACTCTAGGGTCTGTCGTATAAACACCATCAACATCTGTATAAATCTGGCATTCGTCTGCTTTTAAAGCATAAGCCAAAGCCACAGCCGTGGTATCAGACCCCCCACGCCCCAGTGTTGTAATGTTGCCATTTTCATCTACGCCTTGAAAGCCAGCGACCACAACCACTCGCCCTGCCGAGATATCATCCTGCATCTTTGATACATTAATATCTTGAATGCGCGCCTTGGTATGCTGACTGTCTGTTTGAATACAGACCTGACCACCTGTGTATGACTTAGCGGGACAACCGATATTTTCCAATGCCAGACTTAACAGCGCGATGGTCACTTGCTCACCTGTTGAGAGCAGTGTATCCAGCTCACGAACGTTTGGCTCTGGATTAACAGAGTGAGCCAAAGCCATCAAGCGATTTGTTTCACCACTCATGGCAGACACAACAACCACGACACGATGACCTTTTTGACGCTCCGCAGCGACTTTTTTAGCCACATGAGCAATTCGCTCAGCACTTCCTAAAGAAGTTCCGCCATATTTTTGTACAATCAAACTCATGATGAAAGGCGCTCTTTCACCCATGGAAGCACAGAGGCCAATGCACCATCCAATGCCGCAGGGTTATTACCTCCTGCTTGTGCCATATCAGGTCGGCCACCGCCTTTGCCACCCACCTGCTGCGCCACCATATTAACGACCTCACCTGCTTTTAAACGATCCGTATTATCTTTGCTCACGCCAGCAACAATGCTCACTTTAGAGTCTGTTTTTGTAGCAAGAACAATCACTGAAGACCCGAGCTTATTTTTTAATTGATCAAGCGTTGAACGTAAAGTTTTCACATCAGCACCGTCCAGACAAACACTCAATACTTTTATACCTTGCACATCTTCAGCAAGGTTAGATAACTCATCACCCTGACTACTGGCCAGCTTGCCTTTGAGTTGTTCAATCTCTTTTTCAAACTTGCGTACACGCTCTTGAAGCTGTTTGACTTTATCTTTTACTTCATCTCGACCTGTTTTGAGCATTTCAGAAACAACCGTCAAACAAAAATCATTTTTCTGAATCCAGTTTAATGCGGTCACTCCTGTCACTGCTTCAATCCGTCGCACACCCGCTGCAATTCCAGTTTCCATAGTGATTTTAAATAACCCGATTTCTCCAGCACGTTTGACATGAATACCGCCACATAGCTCAATAGAAAAGCCACCCACGCCAACCACACGCACTAAATTACCATATTTTTCGCCAAAGAGTGCCATAGCACCTTTGGCTACAGCTTCATCCGGTGACATTTCATCCGTCACCACCGCATCATTGTTACGAACCTGCGCATTAACCAGTGTTTCAATGGTTTGCAACTGCTCATTTGTGACGGCTTCAAAATGAGAAAAATCAAAGCGTAAACGATTTGAATCAACCAATGATCCTTTTTGTGCGACATGCTCACCCAATACTTGACGAAGCGCTGCATGTAACAAGTGAGTTGCAGTATGGTTAAGTGCGGAAGCCTGACGTTGCTCCGAATTAACAACCGCTTTTATTGGATCCCCTTTTCGCAACACGCCATCACACGCTATGCCATGATGAATATAGGTATGGGCTCCTTGTTTTTGCGTATCTTTTACGTCAAAAACTACATGTTCACCAATCAGCTGCCCTGACTCACCCGCTTGCCCTCCAGACTCGCCATAGAAGGGAGTGTTTTTCAAGATAATATCGCCTGATTCACCCGTATTAAGTTGTTCAACAAGTTCACCATTTTGGTATAATGCAACAACCTCTGATTCATCTTCTAAGCGGTCATAACCCGTAAATTCAGTGGCAACATCGACCTTAATACGGTGCGAATAGTCCACTCCGAAGTGTCCGCCTGCGCGCGCACGTTCACGTTGTGCTGTCATGGCCTGGTCGAAAGCATCCATATCAATCGTCAAACCACGTTCACGCGCAAAGTCTGCGGTTAGATCGACGGGAAAACCGTAAGTATCATAGAGGCGGAAAACACTCTCTCCAGAAATGACTTTTTTATCACCGAGTGAAGCAATATCACTTTCCAGATGTTTCAGACCCTGCTCCAATGTTTCAGCAAAGCGCTCCTCTTCCATTTTTAAAACACGTTCAACCTGTGCTTGTGCTTTAACCAGTTCAGGATAAGCATCGCCCATAACATCCACAACAGAGCGAACCAATTGGTGAAAAAAAAGGCCATTAATCCCCAGTTGATGACCATGCCTTGCCGCACGACGAATAATACGCCTGAGCACATAACCGCGACCTTCATTGGATGGAATCACGCCGTCAACAACCAGGAAAGAGCAAGCACGGATATGGTCGGCAACCACTCGAAGTGAACTTTGCTGCAAATTATCTGTGCCTGCCATTTTTGCAACAACACGAATCAAATATTGAAAAAGATCCGTTTCATAATTACTGTGAACTTCCTGCATGACCGCAGCCAGCCGCTCCAGACCCATCCCTGTATCCACCGAAGGTTTAGGCAGTGGAGTCAGCGTTCCATCCTGCGCACGATCATATTGCATGAAAACCAGATTCCAGATCTCTACAAAGCGGTCGCCATCCTCTTCAGACGAGCCGGGTGGGCCACCCGCAACAGTAGAGCCATGATCATAAAATATTTCTGAGCAAGGGCCGCATGGTCCGGTATCACCCATCGACCAAAAGTTATCTTTTGCGCCAATACGTGTCAGACGCTGCGGATCAACACCGATCTCTTTTAACCAGATATCTGCAGCTTCATCATCTTCATCAAAAACCGTGACCCATAACTTTTCAGCAGGAATTTTGAGTTCTTCAGTTAAAAATTGCCACGCATATTGAATGGCTTCATGCTTAAAATAATCACCAAAGCTAAAGTTACCCAACATCTCAAAAAAGGTATGATGGCGTGCTGTATAACCTACATTTTCCAGGTCATTATGTTTGCCACCCGCACGAACGCAACGTTGAGATGTTGTTGCTCGTTTATAGCTTGATGACTCCTGGCCTAAAAATATCTCTTTGAACTGCACCATTCCAGCATTAGTAAACAACAAAGTTGCATCATTGCCAGGAACCAATGGGGCACTGGGCACAATTTCATGGCCATGTTTATTGAAAAAATTCAGAAATGCTGTACGTAGCTCTGCACTGGTTTTCATGTTTTCACTATTTATTATAAATCAATCTCACCAAGCGCTTTTTTTATTTGATCCGCAGTAAAACCACGATATTGTAAAAAGCGCACTTGTTTCGCGTAATCTTTGTAATTTTCAGGGGGTATACTGCCAAAACGCTTTTTTTGAGCATCAATCACTCGTTGATTCCACCCTGAAGATTGAAGGTCTAAAAACTCTTCGAGTAATACATCGTCAATTCCACGCTGCTTTAAATCAGCCCTAATACTTAATGGGCCATAGCCTTTTTGAGTTCTGGAGTAAACATAAGCTTCACTAAAGCGCGCATCGCTTTGCAAACCTTCATCTCGAAGTTCTGCCAACACCTCACTAATCTCTGATACATCAAAACTACGGCTCACTAATTTTCGTTTCAACTCAAACAATGAGTGTTCACGCCGAGATAATAGATCTATTGCAACACGGCGTATATTTTGACGCTGACTGTTTTCCTTATGACTCATCCTTACTTACAATTGAATCGCCCGGTTTTGGCAGTAATAATTCACGAATTTTACCTTCAATTTCCTGAGCAATTTCTGGGTGTTCTTTTAAGTAAGTTCGTACATTTTCTTTGCCCTGGCCAATTTTTTCGCCATTGTAACTATACCAGGCACCTGACTTATCGATAAAATCGTGTTTGACCCCTAAACCAACAATTTCACTCTCACGTGAGATACCTTCACCATAAAGAATATCAAATTCAGCTTGTTTAAATGGTGGGGCAACTTTGTTTTTGAGCACTTTTACACGAGTCTCATTACCTATGATTTCATCGCCCTTTTTGATCGCACCCGTGCGACGAATATCCAAACGAACCGAGGCATAAAATTTAAGTGCATTTCCACCCGTTGTTGTTTCAGGATTTCCAAACATCACGCCAATTTTCATACGAAGCTGGTTAATAAAAATAACTAATGTATTTGAACGTTTAATATTCGCAGTGAGTTTACGCAGTGCTTGAGACATCAAACGTGCTTGCAAGCCCATATGGGAGTCACCCATATCACCTTCAATCTCTGCTTTAGGTGTCAACGCCGCTACGGAGTCGATAACAATAATATCCACAGCACTCGAGCGCACCAACATATCGGTAATTTCTAATGCTTGCTCACCTGTATCAGGTTGTGAAATCAGCAGATCATCAACATTCACACCAATTTTTTTAGCATACAAAGGATCCAGCGCATGCTCTGCATCAACAAATGCAGCCGTTCCACCTGCTCGCTGTGCTTCTGCGATCACCTGCAATGTCAACGTTGTTTTACCTGATGATTCAGGTCCATAGATTTCAACAATACGACCACGCGGCAAACCACCGATACCCAGGGCAATATCAAGACCTAACGAACCTGTGGAAACAGCTTCAATATCAGTCACTTTAGCATCACCCATGCGCATGACAGAGCCTTTACCGAACTGGCGATCAATTTGACTTAGCGCCATATTGAGCGCTTTTTGTTTAGCGTCGTCCATAGTATTCCTCAAGCCTGAATTATTTGATGAACTTCATCATTTCGTTAAAATTTCAGCGATTATCCCACGAAAGTGCTCAAGCGCCTAACCTAGGCGCTCAACCACCTTTAAAATATCCACAACACCTTTCAATGCCATAACCACCGTTTGGTAGCGCACGGATTCACGGTCACCTGAAAACAGATGTTGCTCTGTTTTTACTGATGAATTTTTTAGAGCCCAGGCAAAGCAAACCGTACCGACAAGTTTTCCATCAGTGGCTCCTGTTGGCCCAGCAATTCCGCTGACAGCAACACTGAATTGAGCTGCACTATTTTGCAGAGCACCTTCAGCCATTTCACGCACCACCTCTTCACTCACTGCACCAAATTGCTGAAGTGTCGATTGCTTTACGCCCAACATTTCGAGTTTTGATGCATTAGAATAGGTGATAAAACCACGGTCAAACCAAGCGGAACTTCCAGAAATAGCGGTGACTGTCTGAGCAATCCAGCCACCAGAGCAAGACTCTGCAGTCGCGAGTAACATACCACGTACCTTCAAAGCATGACCCACCTGTTCAGACAGGCTATTTAGTGATTGGCTCTGCAAAGTAAATTAAACTTTAAAAGGGTGGTTTAAAATAATAGTATCTTTGCGATCAGGGCCAGTTGAAATAATATCTATAGGTGTTTCAACAATTTGTTCAATACGTTTCAAATAGGCACGCGCTGCGGCAGGCAGTAAATCATAGTCACGCACACCTACAGTTGATTCACTCCAGCCAGCCATCTCTTCGTAAACAGGTTCACACTGTTCAAAAGTCTCGACATCCTGAGGCAATATTTGAGTCTCAACACCGTTGTAACGATAGCCAACACAAATCCGAACTGTATCAAGCCCATCCATCACATCCAGCTTAGTAATGCACATTCCTGTGACGCCATTAATTTGGTTCGCTCGACGCAGTGCAACCGCATCCAGCCAGCCACAACGCCGCGCACGACCTGTTGTTGCACCGAATTCGTGGCCTTTTTTAGCTAAATACTCACCTACATCATTGACCAACTCCGTTGGGAACGGACCCGCACCCACACGAGTAGTATAGGCTTTGGTAATTCCTAACACATAATCCAGAGAAGTTGGCCCAACCCCTGCGCCTGTCGCTGCACAGCCTGCTGTTGTGTTTGACGAAGTTACAAAAGGGTATGTGCCATGATCAATATCTAGCAAACTACCCTGCGCGCCTTCAAATAACAGGCTGCCTTTTTCGACGCGAATCTGGTGGATAATTTCAGGAATATCTGCTGCCAAAGCTTCTAATTGATCCGCAAAGCTCAGCGCTTCATCTAACTGTTGTTGATAATCCAGCTCACTTGCTTTGTAGTAGTGTTTTAGCGAAAAATTATGATATTCAAGCACTTCTTTCAGTTTTACTGCAAACGTATCTGCATTAAAAAGGTCACCAAGCCTGAGCCCTCTACGTGCAACTTTATCTTCATAAGCAGGCCCAATGCCACGACCGGTTGTACCGATCGCTGCCTTGCCCCGCGCCACTTCTCGCGCCTGATCAAGTGATACGTGGTAAGGCAGTATCAAAGGGCAAGATGTACTGATATGTAAACGTTCACGTGCGGGTACACCGCGCGACTCAAGCATATCTAACTCTTCAAACAGAGCGGATGGCGAAAGCACAACACCATTACCGATTAAACATTTCACATTCTCACGTAAAATACCTGATGGAATCAGGTGCAGTACGGTCTTCTCCCCATCAATCACTAAAGTGTGACCCGCATTATGCCCACCCTGAAAGCGCACTACAGCACTCACATGGTCAGTCAGCATATCTACGACTTTACCTTTACCTTCATCACCCCATTGGGTACCTACGATTATCAGACTTTTATTCATTTTATTTTTTGATTGATTCAGGTAGCTTTAAAACTTTCCAGATGCCATTTTCATTTGCCAAAATCCGGTCACAACCAGACTCTACAAAGTCAACTTTTTGACCTGGTAATTCATTAATAATACGATCTCCCTGCTGGCGGAGCTGATTGACCAAACGCATCAATTCAGGGTCACTTGAACAAGGGGCAAAAATACTGGTTTGCTTTTCGATAGAAGCGGCGGTTAAAGCAACCACTGTTTTCAAATCCATGCTAAATCCAGTTGCTGGGCGCGCCCGCCCGAATGCCTGTCC
The DNA here is from genome assembly GCA_021648145.1 of Gammaproteobacteria bacterium. Taxonomy (NCBI): domain Bacteria; kingdom Pseudomonadati; phylum Pseudomonadota; class Gammaproteobacteria; species Gammaproteobacteria bacterium. Next base: position 158,151 of record JAKITI010000002.1, on the reverse strand, counting down.
AATATCATCATACCGTCCACCACGCGCAACTTCTTGCCCATGACCTGGGACAAAAGCGGCAAAAACAACCCCTGTTTGATATTTATAGCCACGGAGTTCAGCCAGGTCAAAATAGAGAGGAAGTGCTGGATAGCGATCTTTCATCGCATCAGCCAACCACTGCAATTCATCCAAAGCCTTAAGCACACCTTCGGGTGCGTCTTCAAATAGTTCCCGAGCTTCAAGCAACACATCCTCTGCGCCGTTTAAATCAGCTAAACCCGATAACATTCGATGCAATTGCTTGTCTAGAACAACTTGATCCAGAAACTCTTTTATTTCAGGTTTTGCTTTGCGCTGCAACGCACTAAAAAGAATTTTCTCTTGTGACTCTTTTAAACCGGCAGCATCAGCTAATAGACGAAAAATTGTGACATGCCCAAGGTCTACATGAGCATTTGTGATTCCGGCGGTTGAAAGTGACTCAACCATAAGCTGCAATACTTCAAAGTCACTCTCAACACCTGAGTGCCCATAAAGCTCAGCACCCACCTGTAACGGGCTACGGTTCCTGCCAAAACCCTCACTACGTGTACGTAGTACTTCACCGATATAGCATAGTCGGGTTGGCCCTTGATTTTTAAGATGATGTGCCTCAATCCGTGCGACTTGAGGTGTCAAATCAGCCCGAACACCCATCAGACGACCACTTATTTGATCCGTCAGCTTAAATGTTTGTAACTCCAGATCATTGCCAGTCCCCACTAGCAAAGAGTCCAGAAACTCCACTAAGGGAGGAATAACCAAATCATAACCCCAACCATCAAAAAGCTGGAATAACTCTTGACGAACCTTCTCCAGATAGCGAGCTTGAGAGGGCAAAACCTCCTCAATACCTTCTGGAAGTAACCACCGCCCACTACCAGGCTTTAAACCTTCATTCATGTCTTGACTCGTTTTACTGGTTATCTCACTAAATACAGCATGATCAAACCTACCGTCATACAAACAAACCCGGAAATCCGAAGCGATCGGTCATCCATCTCTGCCATTCTTTTCCAAGTCTGCCGTAAACCACCAGGGGCTAAAAAAGGAAGTAATCCTTCGATGACAAGCACCAGCGCTAATGCGGCTAGCAAATCATTCCACATTAGAGCGCCCCAATGGTTTTATTGCTGGCTAGCTATTTACTTCCCTTTGGATCATTAAAGTATTTGAAAAAATCTGAATCAGGCTCAATCACAAGAATGTCTTGATTGCTATTGAAGGTTTTTTCATACGCAGTCAAACTCCGGTAAAAAGAGTAAAATTCAGCATCTTTTTTATATGAATTTGCATAAATTTCAGCCGATTTAGCATCACCTTCACCACGAATACGCTCGGCATCACGATAGGCTTCGGCAAGAATAATCGTCCGTTGACGATCCGCATCCGCTGTAATTCGCATCGCCGCTTCTGCACCTTTTGAACGCAAATCTTTTGCAACTCTTGAACGCTCAGCGACCATTCGATCGTAAACTGATTTGCTTACTTCATTGGGTAGATCAATACGCTTAATACGCACATCGACAACACTTAAACCTAAATCTTCTGCAGCGATATTCGAGAGCTTTGTAATGGATGCCATAATGGCTTGTCGTTCACCCGAGATGACCTCCTGAATGGTGCGTTTACCAAACTCATCACGCAAACCATTTTTAACAACCTGAGACAATCGAGACAGAGCGAGCGATTCATCACCACTCAGCGCTGTATAAAATTTTGCAACATCAGCAATGCGCCACTTCACATAAGAGTCAACGATCACATTTTTCTTTTCTTTGGTCAGGTAACGCTCAGCTTCCGCATCAAGCGTCAGTACCCGTCCATCAAACTTACGAATATTATTCACAAAAGGTAATTTAAAATGAAGACCCGGCTCGTAATCTGTCCGAACAATCTCCCCTAATTGAAATTTAACAGCTAGTTCCCATTGCTGAACAGTAAACACACAGGATGAAGCAATGAGCCCAACGACAACAATCAGAACACCTATCACTTTAATCATTATTGTCTCTCCCTACTGCGGAAATCTTCTCTATTTCGGTTATTGCTTGCTTGACCTTGCTCCCCTGCTGACTGCAACAAAGAACCCACGGCTGCAGGAGCTAACGATGATGAGCTTACACCACTGCCACCCATCATTTTATCCAGAGGTAGATACATTAGATTATTACCACCGTTAACATCAATCATCACTTTACTGCTATTCGCAAGCACAGACTCCAATGAATCAAGGTAGAGACGCTCACGCGTAACTTTAGGTGCTTTTTTATATTCAGCTAAAACACTGTCAAAACGAGCCACTCGACCTTCCGACTCAGCAACCACTCTTGCTTTATAAGCGTTAGCTTCTTCAAGCTGGCGTGCAGCATTTCCTCGAGCTTTAGGTAAAATATCATTAGAGTATGCCTGAGCTATATTTTTCAAACGCTGTTCATCTTCACGCGCTTTCACCGCATCATGAAAAGCATCTTGCACTTGCTCTGGTGGCTGCGCATCTTGCATATTGACACTGACCACAATCAAGCCACTTTGGTAGCGATCCAGAATTATTTGAATCAATACCTCAGTATCTGCTGCAACCTGACTACGCCCTTCTGTCAACACGAAATCCATTGTCGACTTACCAATTATTTCACGTATCGCACTCTCTGTCGCTTGCCCCAACGTAAGATCAGGGTCACGTACATTAAAGAGATAATCCTGCGCACTTTTTACTTTGTATTGGATGGCAACTTCAATATCAACAATATTTTCATCCTCAGTCAACATCAATGCTTCACGCGGTACTGCAGCTGTTGTTGTACCTGCGGTACGATATCCCACTTCAATTGTACGCACTTGATCCACATCAACTTTAGTGACTGTTTCAATCGGGTAAGGCAAATGCCAATGTGGCCCAGGCATTGTTGTATCAACATACTGACCAAAACGTAGTACTACACCACGCTCAGCAGGATCAACAATATAAATACCGGTCAATCCCCAGATAATGAGTGCAACGAGTGCAAGCAAGCCAATAGCTTTAGGGCTTGGGCCATTCATTTGACCACCACCATCTTTGCCACTGTTTTTTTTGCCACCAAAAATATCAGTCACTTTATTCTGAAGCTGACGAACCACCTCATCCAGATCGGGAGGACCTTGTCCATTTTTTTTATTACCCCCGCCGCTCCACGGGTCTTTATTTCCGGAATCCCCCGGTGTATTCCAAGCCATTAAATCATCTCCGATATTATGTATGATGCCAATTATAAACAAATAGAAGTCAAAAACCAGCCGCCGATTCTACTGTCGCCGCTCACGCTCTGCAACCTTTAGTATACAAACCCAATGTTTTATTCATATTCTGGCAGACACAAAAAATAGTCTACTAATGTTTGCTGTAATGGAGCAACCCCCTTTCCAGAGGCGGCAGACAACCATACACGGTTCACAGCCCCATCTTTATTTTTATCAATTCGAATAATTTCATCGGGCAACAAATCAGTCTTATTATAGATTTCAATTTGAGGAACATTATCCGCCCCAATTTCAGCCAAAACTTTGTTAACTTGAGCGATATGCTCATCACGCTCAGGTTGGTGCGCATCAACCACATGCAGCAACAAATCAGCATCCCGAGTCTCATCCAGTGTTGCACGAAAAGCGGCGACCAGCCCATGAGGTAAACGACTGATAAACCCTACTGTGTCTGCCATCACGATATTGAGCTGCCCCGCTACGTTGAGTCGCCGCAGTGTTGGGTCAAGCGTTGCAAATAGCTGATCCGCCACATAAGCATCCGCACCCGTCAAACGATTAAATAGCGTTGACTTACCCGCATTGGTATACCCCACCAACGAAACTGTTTTGGTATTTGCTCGCTGCCTTGATCGGCGTTGCTGATTTCGTTGTTTTTGAACTTTAGCTAAACGCTTATTGAGCTGCTTGATACGATCGCCAATTAGACGACGATCACTTTCAAGCTGGGTTTCACCTGGCCCACGCAGGCCGATCCCCCCTTTTTGGCGCTCCAGATGCGTCCAACCACGCACCAGCCGTGTCGACAGATGCTTTAATTGCGCCAACTCAACCTGAAGCTTACCTTCGAATGACTGCGCTCGCTGGGCAAAAATATCAAGAATAAGTGTAGTGCGATCCAAAACACGACAGGAAATCAGCTCTTCAAGATTTCGTTCTTGTGCAGGTGATAATTCATGATTAAACAATACGACATCGGCGGAGGCAGCTTGCACGGTGCAGCGAATTTCCTCAGCTTTACCCGTACCGACAAAGTACTTCGGATCAATCCGCCGCTTAGCACCATGCACCACATCAACAACTCGAGCTCCAGTTGATTCAGTCAGCGCTGTAAATTCAGCTAAATTTTCATCATCGACTGAACCACCCAACTGAACCAGTACAGCACGCTCTCCCCCTTGAGACCGATCAAACTCAAACAACGAAAAACCTCCAGCATTGTAGAGTTACAATGGAGTTAATAAATTAAAGCAACAACTCAACCAGCAATCTAAACTTCCTCATCTGTAGGCATTTTTATATTTCGTGCTGGCACTACAGTTGAAATTGCATGTTTGTACACCATCTGACTGACTGTGTTTTTCAGCAAGATGACAAATTGATCAAAAGATTCTATCTGACCTTGTAACTTAATACCATTCACTAAAAAAATCGAAACCGATACTCGTTCTTTCCGTAACGTATTCAAAAAAGTGTCTTGCAACTTTTGTCCCTTAGCCATTTTTACTTCTCCTTTTTGTTATTATGACCAGGCCAGCCCCAACAACCTTATCCTGCTTACCTGATCCTAGTGCTTTCGTTCCCTCGCTAAAATTAACCTAGAAATACTGAGACTAATTTATAACACCGCATTCACTAGCTGAGTATGTTGGTGTGCCTTTTTGCGTGTTTTTGCAAAAAGCATGCTGAGTCCAGTATAATGCCTTTTTAGCATTACTCCACTTTACGTTTATCACTTATTTTCTTTGCAAACTTAAGGTTTATTACAGGGGAGTCGGGGTCTGAATTTGCTCTTTTTTCCGATTCGTAGTCACTCATGAGACGAATTTTACTTACATTATAATCAGTGACTATTAATGACCCCACGCTATAATCTTTAATTGTTTTTTTATCCACTGCTCTTATTTCTCCGCTTAATACTGACCTTCTTTAGCTGTTCTTCCGTAAATGGCAGGGAGTCCGGATCACTTTTTGCATTTTCCTCAATTTCTTCTTCCGTCAAAGCATCTGCTTTAGAAAAATCAATATCATTATTATCTATTGGGTTTTCTTTGGAGTGTTCTTGCTTCATAATTTTGTCCATCTTAATAGCCTCCCGACTCATAAAGCATACGTTCGCTTTTAGTTGCCTTTCTTACTGAAATTAGCCTTGTAATATTTACACTTCTCATTGTATAAACAACATATAGAAGTTTAGTTCGATTATCATAACCAACAAGAATGTAGCGGTTTTCTTCATAATCAAACCTATTATCTTCAAATTCAATAGCATTAGCGTCATTAAAAACAGGAACCCCTGCTTTAAGGGGCATATAATGCTTCTGCAAATTTATTTTGTTTTTCTCTTCCCCCCATTCAAATAACATACTTTCTCCATTAGTTTGTAAATATTGCTAAAGCGCACTCTACCGCAAGCAACACCATTGATTCAACCAATAACGGCATTGCCAACAAATTGCAACACATTTTTTTCTAAATCACCACTCATACTATCAAACCAAGTCGTATTTTTTTCAGAACGTAACCAGGTTATCTGTCTTTTAGCCAGCTGACGCGTTGCTGTAATACCCGCCTCAACCATATCATCGTAACTCATATTACCCTCCAGATATTGCCATACTTGACGATACCCAACTGAACGCAAAGCAGGCAATCCAGCATTAAGATCCTCTCTTTCATAAAGTGCTCGAACTTCATCCACCAACCCTAGCTCAAGCATTTCATAAAATCGTTGTTTAATACGCTGACGCAATACAGCACGATCACTTGGCGTCACAACTATTTTACACACAGGCCAAGGAAATGCCTGACCCGACTGCTTTGCATAATGCTCCGTCAACGTAACGCCTGTAATTTCATAAACCTCTAATGCGCGCTGAATTCGCTGTGGATCATTAGGGTGAATTCGTTGTGATGCAACCGAATCAACAGCCGCCAAACGCTCATGCATTGCCCCCCAGCCTATTTGAGCCGCCCGCGCCTCCAACATTTCACGAACACGACTATCCGCGCCAGGCAATTGAGAAAGACCCCGCTCCAACGCACGAAAATAGAGCATAGTCCCCCCCACTAACAATGGCACTTTGCCATTCGAATAGATCTCTTCAATCGCCTGCAAAGCATCACTGCGAAATTGTGCGGCAGAATAAGGCTCGCTAGGGTCACATAGATCAATCAAACGGTGCGGAACTTTCTCAAGAAATGCCTTATCTGGCTTAGATGTACCCACGTTCATCCCACGGTACACCTGAGCTGAATCAACGCTAACAACTTCAAAAGGAAATTTTTCGACCAGCATTGCAGCCAAGTCAGTTTTTCCAGCAGCTGTTGGACCCATTAAAAATAGACAGGGTAAAGAAGCTTTCATTTATATGTCAGTAATGAACGAACATTGATAGGTGATGTAAACCAAATGGCGGAGAGGCAGGGATTCGAACCCTGGGAGGGGACAAACCCTCAACGGTTTTCAAGACCGCCGCATTCGGCCACTCTGCCACCTCTCCTGAATCACTCAGCCATTGCGACCAAGTTGCGCGGATGTTAACCGAAACTAACCACAAAAATCCAGAACTTTTTTAGAAAATATTGTCAATTAATTAAAGGACATTGTGATGCAACCCGAAAATATACCTAAATTTTATAGATTTTCATTCCTTGCTAAAATATACTGTGTTACAACACAATTTTATAGAGAGATATAACATGGCTCAATATACACCATCAATTGAACAGAGCAAGAGCACAACTTTTGCAACAAACAAACTGATCCGAAACACCTACACACTGCTATCTATGACTTTATTGTTCAGCGCTTTTACCGCTGGCATCTCTATGGTCATGAACCTCCCCCACCCAGGCCTTATTATTACTTTGGTGGGGTTTTTTGGGCTACTGTTTTTAACACATAAATTACAAAACAGCGTGTGGGGGCTTGCCAGCGTATTTGCTTTAACAGGCTTTATGGGGCTCACACTTGGCCCAATCGTAAGCTCGTATTTAAACATGCCTAATGGTACCCAAACCGTTATGACTGCATTGGGTGCAACAGGTGCGATTTTCCTCAGCCTTTCCGCATACGCCCTTACAACCCGTAAAGATTTCAGCTTCATGGGTGGTTTTTTAATGGTCGGAATCATTGTTGCGTTTCTTGCAGGTTTAGGCGCCATGTTTTTTGAAATGCCAATGCTTTCTCTGGCAGTTTCTGCCATGTTTGTGCTATTGATGTCAGGCTTGATCTTGTATCAAACCAGTGAAATGGTTAATGGTGCGGAAACTAACTACATCGTTGCAACCGTTACATTGTATGTCAGCATCTACAATCTCTTCCTGAGCTTGTTACAACTGCTTGGCTTTTTTAATGGTGATGATTAAATCTTTCAAAAATTAATTGATTTAGATAAAAAAACCCCGTCATGACGGGGTTTTTTTTACCTCAAAGATACCACCAAATAAACGACCAGCACACAGAAATAATCGGCACATATGATTGATCCTAAGCTCCAATTCGCAAAATTCATCCAGATACTTGGCAAAGGAAAAAAGGGTTCACGCTCGCTGACACAGCAAGAAGCTTATGAGGCAATGTCTCTTATTCTTGAAAAAAAAATAGAGCCATTACAATTAGGCGCGTTTTTAATGCTATTGCGCGTAAAAGAAGAGAGCCCTGAAGAACTGGCAGGTTTCATTCAAGCTGCTCGACAAACAATTTCAGCACCTGAAGGTTCACCAGTTCAACTCGATTGGCCCAGCTATGCTGGAAAGCGCCGCCAACTTCCCTGGTATCTATTATCCGCACTATTACTCGCCCAAAATGGCATTCAAGTATTAATGCATGGCACAGCAGGTATCAAAGATCACCGTATATACCCTGAAGACGCATTGAAATCACTCAGCATTGATGCCAGTGTCTCATTGAATGAAGCCTCTATCAATATCAAAAAAAGAGGTTTTGCTTTTATTCGTCTGGAAGCGTTTCACCCTGTGTTAAAAGAGATCATTAATTATCGAGAGCTGTTTGGCTTGCGCTCACCAGTTAATACATTGGTGCGTTCACTCAACCCCATGAGTGCCCCTCACTCAATACTGGGTACATTTCACCCTGGATACCGAGAAATTCACCAAAAAGCCTGTACATTAAATAATCAAGCTCATATCGCCGTTATTAAAGGCGAAGGCGGTGAAGCCGAACGTAACCCAGACAACTGCTGTGAAGTGTTTTATTCTCACCATGGCATTATGTCAACTGAAAACTGGCCTGCTCTTTTCGACAGGCGTCACCTGAAAGACTCCACAATGGACTCAGGCCAGTTGGCACAAGTTTGGCAAGGTGATATTAATCATGAATACGGCATTGCTGCGATCATAGGAACCACTGCAATTGCACTTCGATTACTGGATAAAGCCAGCACCCCAGATTTAGCAATACAACAAGCTAATTCGATGTGGCAACAACGTCAATCACTAGACTATTTTATTAGTTAAAGCTCAACAACATACTAAATAAAGAGACATTAAAAAGTGAGTAACAAAGCGGTTTACATTATTGCCTCACAACAAAGACATGGAGTTAATGAGCGCGTTAACAGGATTTTCAGCCTCAAAGAGCACTTTTCAAAAATGGTTCTTGTCTGCCCAACAAAAGGGCACGATGGCGAAGATTGTCTTAATATTTCACCCTACACCAACCCGACGGGTATTCTACGCCTGCTCAGGCTCAATAAACTTAAAAACCTCATTGATAAACAACTCTTTTTCCCATCCGCTTCTATTTTATATGTCGCAGCGGCAAAAAAAGAGTTACTCCATCAAATTAAAAAAGATTTAAAACAAGGTCTTGAGGTTTGTTTGATTACATGTGTTCCAAGCCATGCTTTATGCCTGTTAGGCTTACATCTAAAGAAAAAACTTCCGGAAATTCGCTGGATTATGGACTGGCAGGATCTCTGGAGTCTGGATAAAAACTATGCGCTTAGAACACCTAAACGGCAACAACAAAAGCTCCTCAAAACTGAGTTAGCTACCTTTACTCGAGCAGATATCAATATTACAACCAATCAATACGCAAAAAAGGTACTTGAAACTCAGTTTAATGTGCCCTCGAATAAAGTCATTGCCATTACGCACCCTTTTTACAACGAAGATTTGCTTGGAGATGGTACTGAAAAAATCAAAATAGTCAGAAACAATCCAAAAACAATCACTATCGGCTTTCTTGGTCATTTATTTAAAGCCCCCAAAGTGCCTGGGGGAAAAGTTCTCGAAGCAATTAAGTATGCTAAGACTTCAGGGCTCGACATTGAGCTTCATATTTGTGGAAAACTACCAAAAGACGTTAAAAATAACCTTGGAGATCACCAGCAGAAATATGGTTTACAGTTCCATGGCAGCTTCGATCACATCACCAGCTTAAATATCATTGCACAATGTGATTTTATGCTGTTGGTACTCGAAGATTTACCTGTCAGCTCAACCATTGTCCACTCAAAACTACCGCACTATTTGCTTACAGGGAAACCCATTTTGGCTATTGCCCCCAGCCAATCAGCAATTGCTGATATTATTCAAGAAACAGGGAGTGGCCACCTCATTCCGGCCGAAAAACACTGGGGAAAACAGCTTCAAAACATCCTTCAAAAATACCTGAGTGGCACCCCGTCACCTAAGAGAAATGAAGCGGCCATCAAAAACTACAGCTGGGATCATATTAAAAAACAGTGGCTGGTTGTCATCGGTTAGAAGCGATCACGAAATAGCTCATACCACCACTATTTTTGCCCTAAGCCATTTCATCCAGAGCCTCATCAAGTGATTTGAGAATGAGAGTGGCATCGAGCACAGTAACATACCGTACACCCAGTGCCTGCTCACTTTTACGGTTGACTCAGAATCTAGCCATTGTTCATTTCTTGAAACTTCACCCAGTGTCGCCAAACCGATCAAAATCGGCCATAGCACCGACAAACGCAAACGCAAACAGTGACGTGGAGTGGTAACAAAGTACTGCTCTGCATCACCATAATAATTGATTGCCACTTGCAACCAGGCAATCAACAAAGGACGAGCCTGCTTACTATTTTCACTTTCAAAAAGCTCTTCAGGTTTCAGCCCTAACAGCATTAATTCAGAATTGGGCAAGTAACAACGACCGATACGTAAATCATTGGGCAGATCACGTAGAATATTCGTTAATTGCAGCGCTTTACCAAAGTTTATTCCTAAATTTATATTGTGCTTTTTATTCCAATCATACAATGCAGGTTCATGCGCCATCACCACCTCAGTCCAAAACCCTCCCACACAGCCAGCGACATGATAAATATAATTATCAAGTTCAAATTTAGTTTTAAACGCTTTAACTGACCCTTCGCCCGAAGCAGAAAAGTATGTCAAATCAATTTCCATTCCCTGAATCAATGTTGCAAACACTGTTTTCACACGCGCTTGATCCTCTGGCCACAAGCCATAAATCAACATACAAACTTGATAGATTGATTTTAGTAAATACTGTTCATCTTTATTGGCCTGCTGATCGCTTAAATTATTTACAATTTCCTGTAATGCCAGCTCATTTGGCATATCCATCACTTGTTTTTGAAATAGTTTCAAGTAGTACAGACGTTTTTCAACTGCAACTGCATCAGTATCCGCAATTGTATCCGCAGCTCTTGCCAACAGATACGCCACAGAAATGGGCTCTCTCACATTCGCAGGCAGTATTCGCAAAGTTAGATAGAAGCTACGGGAAACACTCCGCAGAATATCTGTTAACAATTTACTTTTTTCCATGGTCTGACATGCATTATTTTCCTGATTATTTCAGTGTTATACTCTAGAAATTATGTATTGACCAGTCAGCTCTTACAAATTTTATAAGGTACGCTATGACCATTGAACACCTTCCTGTTTTAGGCGTATGCGGTTTTAGTGGTTCAGGTAAAACAACGCTGTTACAAGCGGTTATTCCAGAGCTGGTTCAACAAGGATTACGCATTGCTGTTGTCAAACACGATGTTCACGGAATTCAAGTCGATCACCCCGGAAAAGATAGTGACGTTCTATTTCATTGTGGTGCTGACATTCTACTGCAAGGCCCAGGAGAGCATTTTTTTCGAATCCATGCGCCAACATCGTTTGAACTTATTCCTGAATTAATAAAGCTTAGCCGCCAATATGATCTGGTGCTTGTCGAAGGGCATAAAGATTCGCCTATCCCCAAAGTCTGGTTATTAAATGAAGATGAGCAGGAAGTACCCGTTGACAAGAAAAATATTATTGGAACACTGGCTCGTAATTCACAGAGACCAAAACACTTTTTCGATTTAATACGTCACTGGTTAACAAAGCAGTGGGCGAAAGCACCTGTTTATGGCTGCGTTCTTATCGGTGGCCAAAGCAGCCGCATGGGTCGCCCCAAACACCTGATTGAATCAGATGGAAAAAACTGGCTGACACATTCGGTCAACACACTGAGCGAACATACAGAACAGGTCATCATTGCAGGTGCAGGAGAGATGCCAAAAGAGTTGAAAAAACACCATCAACTGCCCGATGCGCCCAATATTGTTGGTCCATTAGCAGGCATTCTCTCTGCCATGCGCTGGGCACCTCATGCTTCCTGGTTGATCTCTGCCTGTGATATGCCCTGCACGACTAGAGCGGCACTGCGCTGGTTACTCAGCTCTCGTGCGCCTGGAGTTTGGGGCGTTTTACCCAAACTTTCAGTGGAATCATACCCAGAGCCACTGTTGGCCTATTATGACTTCAGAGCAGCTCAACTTCTTGAGAAATTATCTATGAGTGAAAAGCCTGCACCGAATCGTTTAAGCAAGCATGAAAAGATCATCTCGCCTATTACACCAAAAACTCTGTCAAATGCATGGAGAAATATTAATACCGAACAAGAACTTGATACTTTTAAATCGTTGCCAATAAAAATACAACAAAAATAACCACAACACCTAACGGTATCAAAACACCTTTCCAGTCTTTTGTCGCCTCTTTACTCTGAGCCAGAGACTGCTTCAAGCTCGGATAGAGCCAGATCACAAGCCCAACAGCAAGAATTGCAACAACGACTTTTTCCCAAGTTGCCACATCACCCATACACCTTATTTCCTTCTATATATAATTAACCGAAAAATAAGTAAAAAAACAAATAACCCATAAAAAGCACCTGTTTCAGAATCACTTTTATCTGGCCTGACAGTACCAGTATATGAAGCCAGCCAATCTTGAAAGCGCTCCACTCGCATGTAAATACCATACCTTCCCGGCATCGCACACCCATAACCATAATTCACCACCCCCGCAAGGCGGTATTCACCACTTTGCCATGCCATTAATGGCCCACCACTATCGCCAATACAACTATCCTTGCCCCCTTCAACAAAACCAGCACACATCATATTTTCAGTCACACGGCCTCCCTGATTCATAATACCGCATTGCACGTTATCAATCACTGAAAGCTCAACCTCTTCCAGCTTGGCGGGGCGATCACCAAAAACATCATCTTCCAAATCATAAGGTGTACCAGAGCTTGAATAAAATCGTACTCCCCACCCCGCTACAATCACTTTCTGACCCGGTTCTGGTGAACCAGAGTATAGTGAAACTGGCTCTGCTGATGGGTTTTCATTCTGTGACAACTCTAATAATGCGATATCAAAATCGAATGATTCAATATTATACTCAGGATGGATAAAAATATTCGCAACGACCCTTCTTTCACCGCCTTGGGTTAAATTTGATGTGCCCACTAAAGCATAAAATGCATCGGCTCCTCGTAAACTTCCCGCTTGATCAAACAGGCAGTGTGCCGCAGTGACTATCCACCTAGCAGCTATGAGTGAACCACCACAAAGTTGTGCTTGATAATTCGCTTGATAAATTGGAATCCACTGATCATTTTTATCAACGGCAAACCCAGACTCAATTTTTTCAACAGTTTCACGATCCAGCAGTGCGACCATCGCTGGCCATGAATCTTTAGGTGCGGTGACTCCACCAATAATTCTGGCCTCCCCATCAATGGTCGCACTCCAGCCCGAGCTATTATAAATAACTAAAAGCAATATCATTGATCTAACTAAATACTTCATAAATTTGTCAGCAAAAGCCTAAAATAACCCGTCCAGACATAATGCAATCACCCCATGATCAGACGATTGGCACGGTTTAAGTTTCACGGTTCAAGCACCGCCGAACGAAGGACAACAGTTCACCCACCGATAAAAATTGATGAGGAAACCTCACGGCAATTCCTTTTTTAGCTCATTGAATAGAACATAGTTTACGAAGTTTTTACTCTGAATGCACCTGAAATTCTTTGTTTTATGGGTTTCAACTAAGGAGGAGAATTGCTGTGGTTATCTTCATGCCAGTTCTTGATCCCAGCTAACCAAGGTAAGGGCCAGTATTTGGCCCAACCCAGTCATGTTAGTCACCGTTGCAGACGTTGTTGCACTGTCTCTAAAACCGAAACCCTGCCCCGAGCGTCCACGCACTCACGTCAACGCCGCCCAAGCGATACATCGTCCAACCAAGTCTAATTGGAACTTGGGCAACCACATCCATTTCCAAACCAAAGCCGAGCGTATTATTAAAGCCACGCTCTTTGAAGGTTTTCGAGACCGTTTCACTGCTTAAATCGTATTCTGCTTGCCAGAGAAAAACGCCGAAGTTAGCCCAGGCATCAACTTTATTACTCAGCGCGATACGGCCTACAAAATTAAAAGTAAACCCGGAACCCGTGACGGGATAAACTGCCTCGACACTCGTTATAAAGTGATCAACATCGGCTGCCAGACCGTTGAGAGAGGTGCTACTCTTCCCCAAGTCTACATAGCCAATTTCCAACGCAAGCGGCTTCTCGATTTGATATCCGATGTGCCCCGACCAAGCCGAACGTGAAAGATCCGTTTGCGTCACGCTTGCCGTCAGCCCCAGGGCATCAATATCTGACTGAAAATCACTGGCACGTTCATCGCTTGTTGCAGATAAATAGCTAATCCCAATATAGTCAGGTTTAAGCGGTGACTGAGCGTTAGCCACACCCAGGCCACTTACCGCGCAGCATATGGCCAGTACCAGGCGACGACCTCGACCGCTCAGACGAGTCACCACCACAACCAAGCCCATCAGAAACAAAGTCCACAGTGAAACGCTGCCACCACCACTGCCCGTCACCTTCACTGTGATCGGCGTTGAAGACAGCACTGCGACACCACCAGGGTCTTTGACGGTCTGATTAGCCAAACCATCAGCATCGTTCGGACCACCGTCTTCAATCGTCAATTGCACACACCAGTGCCCTTGAGTCAAACCTGGGCTAAAGCGGCTATCGCCTGGTGGAGGGCAATAACCCTCAACGCCTTGCGTAGAAGAGATATGGTTACGACTATTTTCAACAAAGTCCTGCCAGCCTGAAGGCATCAGCTTACGATAAACCGCACTGGCCGGAATCGGCGCGTATTGCACTACAACCACGCTGACGCTTTGACCCGGCACAGGCAACGCTTCAATATTGAAATCAAACAAACCGCTGTTAAAGTCATGGTGTTCATCAACAACACCACCCACACCATCGTTACCGTATTGCTCAATCTCACTGTCACTCACCCCAATCTGGCTGCTCCCTGAACTAAAGGCGATTGACCCCAGGCTTAACACTAAGTCAGATTCCGTTTCCATCAAGAACATTTCGATGTCTCCGACAAGCTGTTGTGCAACATTTTTAGCAATATTACTGTTATCAAGATAGTTCGGCACACCATCACCGTCGGTATCGCCATAACCTTCCGTGGCATCGTCAACCCCATCACCGTCACTATCGATAACGCTCAGAGCAGGCAGTGAGGCAACAACTTTCAACTCCAGTCGTGTCGCCACAGTATTCAGGCCATCGTTGACAACAACCTTGAGTGTGTAGACACCCGTGGCCAAACTTGCCGGATCAAAACTGAACATTGCATCATCACTATCAGTATCCACCAAAACGTTGTCTGTCGCCGACCAGTCGTAGCCATGCAGGTCATCGACATTGGCATCGCTCACCGCTGCTGCCACGACCACAAGACCACCAGTTTGTGCAACCAGACGGGTGACACCATAACCCTGCTCTGCAGTCAATAAAACACTAGGTGCGACATTGCCCTCGTAGATATCAACGCTATGGCTATCCTTCGATCCCAGCGCCGCATTGCTCGGTGTACCCATGGTGACAAGCAAGGTCTCCATGCCTTCGCCTGCGCCATCATCAACCAGTGCAAATGAAACCGTCGCCTCTAAGTCAGGGCTATTAATCGTGACACTGCCATCCACCAAGTCATGATCAGAGCCATCTGTCGCGGCTGTGCCAGAGACGCTATAGGGCACGATGACCGGATAGTCCACTGCTGAACCGTTGAGAACCACTTTGAAACGAGCCGTTGCGCCTTCTGTAGTGATTTGGTTTTTACTCAACTCAACCAATGGCACCACGTTCACATTTTGTGTGGCCGACACACTGTTGCCTGCCTCATCACTCGCCGTCCAAGTAATCACATGAGCCCCTGGGCTAAAGTGTGTTGGTGTCACCAATACGGCCTCACCATTCAGATGCGTAATGCGTGCCGTCAATTCACCGTCGGTCGCATCGGATGCTGAGGCACCACCTAAATCAACAGCGGTGTACAGACCCATTGCATTTAACGTGATATCTGCGGGAGCAGACAGCGTGGGTGGATTGTCATCGGCACTGGCATCCGTACCGGCAACAAACTCATCGTAATTACTCACGCCATCATTATCGGTATCTGCATCACGGTCTGAGCTATCACGACTATCCAAGCCATTAGCTACTTCATAGGCATTGGACAAGCCATCACCATCAATATCCGTATCAGTCAAATCACCCAGTCCGTCACCATCTAAATCACCATCAACAACAGCGCTGGCCACACTATTCAGCGACTCTGTGTAACCGCCCGCGTCGGTGTAGCTCACGACAAGTGTCATCACACCACCCACATCAGCCGCCATCAGCAGATAACTTGCGCCTGTCGCACCGCTAATATCAACACCATCACGCTGCCATTGATAACTAAACGCAAGCAAACCATCTAAATCAACGACCGTAGAGATATCAGATACCAAGGTCTGGCCTTCAATCAATGCACCCGTCACGCTCACACTGCCTGTCGGTGCGTCATTGACGGCCACGATAACCAATGAAGCCGTCACAGCAAGCCCCACATTATCGTCATCATCAGTGGCGATAAAACGAATCAAACGCTCTGTGGTATCAGGGGTTTGAGAGTTACTATCGTAGCGCAGCGATTCGATCAACAACTCCATCGTCTCCGCCGTGGCAGCGTTATCGTCCACAGTCATCAACAACTCACCCGTCGCGCTGTCGTAGGCAGAAATCGTCACCGATTCACCGTTAACCTCCTGCACACCCGTACCATAACTTGAACTCAGCCCTTCAGCATTGCCATCGGGGCGGTTGTCCAATACCACGCTCAGAGATTTAAAGTTGCCATCATCCGTGATCACCGTATCGTTCGCTTCGGCCACTGAATCATCACTGTCTGCCAAGGCCACAACACCGCCACCTTCAGTAAAACTAGCATTGAAACCACCGCTGCTATTGCCGCTGCCATCATCACCATCAAGGTCAATAATCGGCGCTCGCACGACCACTACACTGACCTCTTGATTAAGCGTGGTTGAGCTTTCACCATCACCATCATCCAAGGTAATACGCACGGTGCGTGTTGCGGTATTAACACTTAAGTCATCCGAACCCGCATACTGCAACGCCGACACAAGATCTCGAACACGATCAAAGCTGGCATTGGCATTAAGTGTCAACACTAAGTTTTCACCATTCGTCCCGCCCGCTACGGTCGCAATTATCAGGCCATCGCTGTGAAAAACATCACTATTGGTGAGGGAAATATTGCCTACCGCGCCCACTTGCAGCACATCTTCAGCCGTTTGAGCATTAGCGACAATAGCCACCGTCACGTTGCCGCCATCCATGTCAATGGAGTCCACCATCGTCAGTGTGGCATCAAGATCATCATCCAGATTCACAGCACTTCCACCGACATTAAAGCGCACGTTATCACCATTAAGGCCCGCCACTAATGGCGCTTCATTAACGGGGTTCACCATCACCGTTAACACGGTATCTATCGCATTGCTTGCAGCATCAACAGCACGCACCGTAAGGTTATGACTGACACTCGCTTCGTAATCCAACAAGCTACCATCAAGTACAGTCACCACTCCTGTGCTGGCATGGATGGCAAAACGACCGCCAGCATCATCCACCAAGCTGTAGATACTTGCCCCTGTGGCTAAAACAGTGCCCACCGTTGTGCCATTACTGGCGTTTTCATTCACGGCTAACGCCCCTGTTGCACCGTTGGGATTATTAGCGTCAATCGCATCAGCAGTTTGCACAATGGCATTGGTGTAGGTATTACCGACGTTGCCTGCACTGTCTTGCAGTTGGAAGGAAACCGGAATCGCATCACCCGCCGCACGATCACTGTGGCCATCTAAAATGGTGTAAGTCGCGCTATAGCTTCCGCCACCGTTATCCATAAAACCTGTTACGGCAACACCATTCACTAGTCCAGACAACAAAGTTGATCCCGCTTCGCTGGCAGTGATACTCACCACAACCACATCGCCCACCTTCATGGCACTGTTAGGTAAAGTCACCGCTGTCACCGTGGGGCCAGTTGAATCCATCAATACCGTAAAACTGGCGGCACTGGCGTTAGCCGCGACAAAACCCGTATTTGTATCTGTCACTTGGTTAGCAAGAATCGCAATAGTGTAAGTGCCATTATCCGAATCATCCCAGCTCCCCCCTGGCGGCGTTACAGTGTAGGTGGCTATGCCAGTAGAACCATTACCACCCCAGCTCGCACCAGAGACCGAGGCTCCGCCACTGACCGTGACATCAGCCGTATCAACTGTCGCACTGTCGAAATTACCGTCCACGTCCGAATAAGCCACGGTAAAGGTGTACGAAGTATTCCCCTTATCATTTTGGCTCACGTTATTCGCCGTCACCGCACCCGCAATAGGAAATTCGTTAACATTCGTCACGCTAACAGTCAGCGTTTGTGTGTCAGTCAATGCTCCGGAGCCATTATCAGTCGCCGTCACTTCAACAACATAGCTATTGTTGACATCGCTGTCGGTAGGCGCTTCAAAATCAGAGGAAGTCAGAAAAGACAGTACACCATTAACGAGACTAAAACTCGCCTGATCCGCCCCGCCCGTCAGGCTGTAAGTCACCGTGTGATTTTCAGCATCCGTACTCGTCAACGTTGTCACTGCGGTTTGGTTCTCCAGCGCATTCAGTGCAGCCGTTACACCTCCGCCATCGCTGGTAATTTCAGGCGCATCATTTTGAGCCGTTACATTAACGGTTTTATTGCCCGTGATTTGCAGTGCCGGATCACCTGCCATACCACCATATTCAACAACGTAGCCAGAAATATTCCCCAGTTGATGAGGGTAATCATTCCAGGTAGCCCCACTTAAAAAATGGGCATAATCTTCACCACCCGCATTGTTAGGTTCGACCCCACCCCAATTCTCATATTCACTGCCAACTGAACTGCCATTGCCAAGACCACTCCAAAATGCCGTGCCTGTCTCAGGGCCAGTGACCCAGCGCCAATCACCTTCAACTGCTGCATCACTCGCTCCCATCCAGCCTTGTCCAGCCAATTTAGAAGCAATAAAAGCATTCTCATTTGCTGAAGTCACAGTTGTTAAATACCCTTGCAAACCAAATAAGGTTCTGGCCGCTGCCGCATCCTTAGCTGCTGTCCAGGAGATGCCCGAGGCGGTCACAAATTCGTAAAAATGACCATTCTCCGCAAATGACAAGGAGCTGCCTAGGGCATAGCGAATTGTCCGTGCTCCAGTATCGGGGTTTGCTGTGTTGATATTCTGGTATTGAACCGCGCGCAAGGCCGCTTGATAATCATCAGGCGTGGCACTCCCCGTCAGGGTCAATATGCCCGTCGTCGAATTAAAGCTGCCACTGATCACCGCTCCCGCTACTGCCGAATAAACCAACTGATCCTCAGTGCTCACATAGCCCGCTGTAATCGCCACAGTAGCGCCACTGATAGCACCCGCACTAGGCTCGACTATGGTCAACGAGGGATCAATTGCAACAGCGACACCGTCCTCCACAAAAACTGTATTTCCACCACTCATTGTCAATACGGGCGGAAAATTATCAACTACATCAAAGCTCCGCGTGATCTGAGCGGCAGAACTATAGGTGGTATCACCTGCTTGGTTAGCCTGTATCGTACACGTACCTGTAGACAGCAAGGTGACGGTACTCGCCGCCACTGTACATACAGAAACCGTCGTACTGGTATAAGTTACGCCCAAAGCCGATGATGCCGTTGCTGCAAGGTTAAGCGTTGCCTGACTTAAAAGCTGGTCAGCTATTGCCGGAAAAGATATCGATTGCGAAGTTTTAGCAACTTCAACGGCTGATAAGGCATTGGAGTAGAAAGTAAATTCATCCAAAAGACCCGTAAAATAATTTGTTTCTGTATTAGGTAAATCTATGCCGACACGACCTCTAGCGTCATTTAAACCCAGTTGATTAAAGCTCATATCGAGGTGCTGAATGGTACCTGTTGCAGAACCGATAGCCACACCATCCAAATAAACACTCAATATATTATTAGTCGTGTCTGCCGTCATCACAACTCGATGCCATTGGCCATCATTAACTGCATTTGTTGACGTAATAAGCATTGAGCTTCCTATCCACAACTCCGCTTGTAATTTGCCAAGAGTATTAATAGAAATGATCGGAACCCAGTATGTTGCGGTGGCACCGACAACCTTATTTTGATAGCCCAGAATGCCGCCTGTTGAGGTCGTTTTAAACCAAAGCGATACCGTAAAATCCTGGTTATTCCTAAGTAGGTCATCAGGCAACTTGACATAACCACTGCCAGACAAGCTCAATGCCTTGCCACTGTGTCCCGCACTGTCGTAGGTAATTGTGTCTTGCAAAACACCGTGATTGCCATTGCCACTGGCATCATTCACATTATCTTCAAAATCATAAACCACTAAGGGCAAAGAGCTGACGCTCACCCTGGCTTGAATGGCTGAAATTGATTCCGCGCTATCGCTATCTTGAGCAACAACGGTAAAAGCATTCACTTCACCACTGGCATTATTAGCTGGAGTCCAGTAAGCATTGTTCGTCGCATTCACGGTATCGTTGCTGCTGGTAGCAAAAACACTGGCTGTGCCAGGTGAGGTACCAATCTTCAAGCTACCGCTGCTGACCGCTTTGATAACAAAACGACTGATCGTGCCATCTTCGATATCGGCTTCATCACCCTGGGCTTGGAACTCAGCCAAAGTAAGTTCAACTTCAGCACCGCCAACACTGCTATCAATCACTGAGGAAAAAGCAGTTAAGGTCGGTATATCATTCACCGCTGTCACCATAATCAGCGCTTGCACGGCTGAGATAGACTCAGTGTTGCTGCTATCTTCCGCCGCCACAGTAAAGGCACTCAAGCTGCCGTTGGCATCATTTGCGGGGGTCCAATAGGCATTATTCGAAGCATCAATTGTGTCGTTGCTTGTCGCAGCAAAAGGCATCGCTGTTCCGGCAGAAGCGCCAATTTTTAAACTGCCCGTGCTAACGGATTTGATAACAAATCGGCTTACTGTGCCATCTTCACTGTCGGCTTCATCGCCTTGGGCTTGCAGCTCCGCTAGGGTAAGCTCAACTTCAGTGTCTTCATTGGTGCTATCAATCGCCGCAGAAAAGACAGTTAAGGTCGGTGTATCATTGGTGGCTGTCACCATAATCAGTGCTTGCACGGCTGATATAGACTCGGCGTTGCTGCTATCTTTCACCACCGCAGCAAAGGCATTCAAACTGCCATTGGCATTGCTTACAGGTGTCCAATAGGCATTATTCGAAGCATCAATTGTGTCGTTGCTCGTTGCGGCAAAAGTGGTGGCTGTTCCGGCAGAGGTGCCAATCTTTAAACTGCCCGTACTAACGGATTTGATAACAAATCGGCTCACGGTGCCATCTTCACTGTCGGTTTCATCACCTTGGGCTTGCAACTCCGCCAGAGTAAGTTCAACTTCAGTGTCTTCATTGGTGCTATCAATCACCGCAGAAAAGGCAGTTAAGATAGGTGCATCATTGACGGCTGTGACACTGGTTCCAATCGCAACACCAGATGCCGCAATTTGTGACGCGGTATCATCACTGGTGGTATCAAAAGCCTGTCGCGTCGCGCTGCTGGTATAGGTCGTACTGCCCGACTCGTCGACAGCAAAAACCGTTAACGAACCTGGTGTTCCACTGTAGTTTGAAAAAGGTTTAAAACGTAGCAACGTACTGTTGTTTAGCAACAACGCTGAAGCGGTGGAAACAGACCCCATATCAAACCAATTACTGCCGCTGTCAGTGGAATATTCCCAATCCCCTTGAACACCGCTGACTGAAGTATCCGCTGCCACCGCGATGCCGGATAAATTGCTACTACTATCCACATCATTAAAATTACCATTAAGCAAAGCAGTCACCGTCGCCCCGACAGGTGAGAGGGTATCTTCATTAACCGCAGCCAATGTTGCCCCGGCACTAAAACTAGGCGCGTCATTTTGGGCCGTTACATTAACGTTTTTGTTACCCGTGATTTGTAGGGTTGGATCACCTGCCATACCGCCGTATTCAACGACATAACCAGAAATGCTAGACAAAGAAAGGGGATAATCATTCCAAGCCCCCCCATTCAAAAAGTGGGCATAATCTTCATCACCACCCCACTGGTTAGGTTCACCAGAACTCCAATTATTATACATCCCACCCACCGAACTGCCGTTTGCGACACCGCTCCAAAATGCAGTACCCGCTTCAGGGCCAGTAACCCAACGCCAATCATTTTCAACACTGGCATCATTCGCCCCCATCCAGCCTTGCCCAGCCAGTTTAGAAGCAACAAAAGTATTCTCATTCGCCGAGGTCACTGTTGTTAAATACCCTTGCAAACCAAACAAGGTGCTGGCCGCTGCCGCATCCCTGGCATCTGTCCAGGAAATGCCCGAGGCGGTCACAAATTCGTAAAAATGACCATTGTCAGAAAATGACAAGGAGCTACCTAGGGCATAGCGAATTGTCCGTGTTCCGGTATCGGGGTTTGCTGTGTTGGTATTGCGGTATTGAACCGCGCGCAAAGCCGCCTGATAATTATCAGGCGTGGCGCTCCCCGTCAGGGTCAATACGCCCGTCGCCGAATTAAAAGTGCCACTGATTCCTGCTGTTGTCGAATAAACCAACTGATCCTCAGTGCTCACATAGCCCACTGTAATCGCCACAGTGGCACCATTGAAAGCTGTAGAGTTAGGCTCAGCTATGATCAGCGAAGGATCAATTGCAACAGCGGCACCGTCTTCTACAAAAGTTGTGCTGCCAGCACCCATTGTCAGTACGGGAGCCGCCTGTACTGCCGTCACGCTGGCAAGCAGCACCAGCGATACAATCATTCGTATGACAAAGTTCACAAACGGCTCTGCTGTGCTAGAGTCAAAATAACCTTTAAGTTCCATACTGTTATGTCTCCCGACGATTCCATTCAAACGATGCCCTGCACAACTCAATCCACGGACGCGAACGCACTGCCCTCTGTTTTCGGCAGTTTTATGATGAACTTAAAGAAAAACATGAAATTAATTTGTTAACGATGAGATCTCAGGAGGAAAGACATCGGAGTAATTAATAACCACGTTTATGGGAATGGTTTAAGCACTGGCTTAAGGGATGCCACTCTTAACGCCAAAGCATCGTTAAATATGACGAACATCATCCAGATGAAAACTGCTTTGATGCCGTATCAGAGCCAGTGTTTTGATAAAGTCAGAAATGATTGTTGACATAATAATAAAACGTGCCATTCAGAACCTCGCTTGTTATGCTCTTTCCATGAATAAACAAGATAATGCTTATCAATATATTAATACCACACGCTCTCTAGAACGACTTTGCTCCAAAATAGAGCAAACACCCTGGATCGCACTTGATACTGAGTTTTTACGCGAAAAAACTTACTATCCTCAACTTTGTCTGATACAAATTGCGACCGTCGATCATGTCGCTTGCATTGATCCACTGGCGCTGGACAATATAGAACCTCTGCTCGATATTATTTATAACCCGAATATTATTAAAATTCTGCATGCGGCTCGGCAAGATCTGGAAATTTTTTATAATCTGAGAGGCCAATTGCCCAGCCCCGTATTTGATACTCAACTTGCTGCACCATTATTAGGCCATACGGACAACATTGGCTATGCTAATCTAGTTCAGCAGGTACTTAATGTACATCTGGAAAAAGCACATTCACGTGCTGATTGGACACGCCGACCATTAAGTGACAAGCAGCTTGATTATGCCGCAGACGATGTAATCTATCTTGCAAAGCTTTACGTCGAACTTAAAAAAAACCTGGAAAAGCATCAGCGTCTTCACTGGTTAGATCATGAGTTCGAAGCCCTTTGCAATACAAATTTATATGCTAATTCACCGCAAGATGCGTGGCAGCGTATCAAAGGAGCCGATCGCTTAAAAGGCGCTCGTTTAGCCATACTGCAATCACTGGCAGAGTGGCGTGAAGAGACGGCACAAAATGAAAACAGACCGCGCAACTGGCTCATTCGTGATGATGTATTAATCGAAATCGCTCGTGCTACTCCGCAAACAGTACAAACACTCGAACATATCAGAGGCTTAAACGAGCGCAGTCTACACAAATATGGGAAACAGATTATTGCTCGTGTGAATGCCAGCAAAGAGCAAACACCCATTCCGTTTTCCAAAAAAGCCTACAACAAAATAAAATTAACGGCACAACAAGAAGAGGTTGCTGATCTTCTGCAAGTATTGATTCGGTTGCGAGCGAATGAAAATTCACTGAACCCAACAGTACTTGCAACTCGAAAAACAGTGGAGAAATTTGTGAGTGGCTATCCGAGTAGCCTCAACGAGGGTTGGAAAAGTCATATGCTTGGCACGGATCTTCAGGCGATCCTGGAGGGTAAAAAAGTATTTTGTATCAAAAATGGAAAGGTGCGATTAACTGAATAACCCCTCCTCCTTTCACAATTTTCACCCTGCATACTTAGTATAATTCCTGTGAGGTGGCCTCAGGGTTTTTGAAGCCTACCTCACAAAAATAGAGGAGAGCATCATGGCACACTCTTATTTACTAGGTCGATTAACGTTACTGGCAACAGCGATTTTGATTGTTTTACCCTTCTCACTGAATGCGACTGAGCCGCCTGACAAACGAGCCAGCGAAATTTTGCGCTCTGTTGATGACCTATGGCGTGGCAAGTCATCTCACGCGATCACGACAATGCGGGTTAAAACCAAACACTACACTCGTACCATGAAAATGGAGGGCTGGTCGAAGGGCAAGGAAAAGACGCTGTTCCGTGTATTGGAGCCATTGAAAGAGCGCGGCACAATCACACTGAAGTCGGGCACTCACATCTATACCTATCTACCAAAAACCGACCGTAAAATTCGGCTCACCAGCGGCATGATGATGGGCCGCTGGATGGGCAGCCATCTAACCAATGATGATCTGGTCAAAGAGGCTCGGCTTGAGGATGACTACGATGCAACAATCACTTTCGAAGGGGTGCGTGACGGGCAAAAAATTATCGAGTTCACGTTAATTCCCAAAGCGGATGCCGCTGTGGTCTGGGGCAAGTTGATCCTAGTAGTCTTGGCCAACAGTTCAATGCCATTAAGTGAGCTGTTTTATGATGAAGATATGCAGGTCGCTCGCACTTTTAGCTTTACAGGTATGAAGTTGCTGGGAGGTCGTCAACGTCCATCAATCATGCGGGTTGTGCCTGCCGACAAACCTGAAGAGTTTACCGAATTTATCTACGAGTCACTGGAGCTGGATATTGAGATCAGCGATCAGTTTTTCTCTGTCTCTAATCTTAAACGGCGGTAGGGATAATAATGAAAATCATGACGCTCGCCTCCCGTAACGTACTCAGAAATTGGCATCGAACCCTGGTGACGACTTTAGCGATGGCTTTCGCCTGTACAATCATGATCATATACGGTGCATTAATGAAAGGCATGGTGGTGGGCAGTGAACGCCAAGCGGTCATTATGAATCAGGGAGATATCCAGATTCATGCAGAGGGATACCGTGATGACCCCGATATCTATACCACCATGACGGATTCAAAAATCTTGCTGGAAAACATTAGAGCCGAGGGCTTTCATGCCACAGCTCGCTATTTCGCCTTTGGGCTCATGGCGACGGATGACAACTCATCCGGTGTACAGCTCAGAGGAACCGATCTCATTCGTGAGCCGCAAGTGACGCAGATCCATCAACACGTCATGACGGGTTCGTTTCTGGATAAAGATGATCCTTACGGTGTGGTGATCGGTAAAAAACTGGCACGTCTGCTGGGAGCCAAGGTCGGCAGTGAGTTGGTTTACATCGGTCAAACGGCTGATGGTTACATGGCTAATGAGATTTTTAAAGTGCGCGGTATTTTGAAAGCGGTGGCATCTAACATTGATAGCGCTGCCGTTTTCTTACCTGAGCAAACTCTGACTGAGCTGCTGAGCCTGCCGCAAGGGGCGCATGAGATTGTTATCATGCGGGCAGATCGCAGCAGTGATCTAGAGGCAGCCAAGCAACAGGTTGCGGTGCTAGCCCCTAAGTATGAAACTCTTGATTGGCGTGAATTGATGCCAGTCATTGCACGCTTTTTAGAGACGGCCGATGTGCAGGCGCTCATCATGTTGATCTTCACTTATATCGCCGTTGCTTCCGTGGTGCTCAATGCGGTATTGATGAGTGTGTTCGAACGCATTAATGAGTTTGGCATCATGAAAGCGATTGGTGTCAGCCCCTTGCAGAGCGTGGCGCTGATCTATGCCGAGGTGATGATACAAACCGTGCTGGCTTGCCTGCTGGGTTTGGGGCTTGGCTGGTGGGCATCAAACTACTATCAAACATACGGTATGGATATGTCTGGTCTGGCAGGCGATGTGAGTTTTGCCGGTATCGCTCTTGATCCAGTCTGGTATGCCTACGTCACGCTGGAGGTATTGAGCAACCCTGTTATTTTTCTTTTTTTGATTGCAATGTTGGCAGCGATACCGGCTGGAGCGACAACCCGAACAGTCAACGTGCCTCCCACCTAGTGAGCTGGTCAAACTCCTATGGCAATATTGAAACAACGCTGATTGCAGGACGTGTCGTGGATAAAAATATCATCGGTGTCGCCTTGCAAGGGGAGCTTTTCGAGTGGCTGGGAATTCGTTTCGAAGGCCATCATGGCGATTCACTATATAGAGATCTTGATGACTACCAACAATTCAGCCTGGGCCTGGAGTACCGCTGGGAAAGCAGCTTCGAACTTCGACTAGAGTTGTTTTACAACGGGCTGGGTGGCGACAACGTTACCGACTATCCAGCAATAGCGCAAACGGGCAACACCCAATATCTTGGCCGCTATTACAGCGCTTTAGGCGGCAGTTATGACATCACCCCTTTGCTTAGCGGGCAAGCGGTCATTATCAGCAATTTTGAAGATGACTCTGCACTGATATCACTTAATGCTATCTATTCACTCTCTGATGAGTCTGAATTAGTGATTAACCTGGGCATACCGCTGGGAGACAAGCCCATTAATGGCCTATTGAGTAGTGAACTTGGAAGCTATCCAGTGTCAATAAATGTGGAAGCCCGATTGTTTTTTTAGAAAAAAGGAAGAGATCACATGACACCCGAATCCCTTTTTTATACTGACAGTCTGAAATGCCTCAAGCATTCAGCGCTATTCGGTCAACTTGATGAGACCACACTGGTGGACATCCTGCAGCGCTGTCGCCACGAAACCTGGAAGCGCCATCGCCATTTGCCTGTAGAAGAAACTTGGCAGCGTTTCCATATTCTTCTGTCTGGTCGGGTACGGATCAGCCGTAGCAACTCTGAAACAGGTCGCATGGTCACTCTATTTTTGCTCGGCCCGGGTGACCCATTTTGCACTTTCAGCCTGCTGGATGGTGAACCCCACGATGTCATGCTGGAGACTCTGGATAATATCTCCCTGCTGAGCCTGCCGATGGAGGAGGCACGTTCATGGGTGAGTGAGCACCCGAAATTTAATAGCACCCTGCTGCCTTATCTGGGAAAACAGATGAACACGCTTGCAGAGCTTGCTGCTGATCTCGCGCTGCACGATACGGAAACTCGTCTGGCACGTCTGATTTTGCATCATGTAGATACGCCCTCTACAGAGAAACAGACACATATATCGCCGCACCTGATCAACAACCTCTCGAACGAATCACTGGCAGAAATGATAGGCAGTGTGCGGGTGGTGGTTAATCGCCAGCTCCAGCACTGGAAACAAGAGGGCATTATTGATACCCATCGGGGTTATCTGATGGTGGAAAAACTGGACGACTTGATCCTGCGGGCGAAGCAGAAACTGGTTGATATTCCTCAATAATTTTTTCTACGCTGGAGACAGACCATGCAGACTGACCATTACTTGCCACGCACACTGCCCAAGTCATTACAAGGGTTGGCGACATTAGCACTCGATCTACGCTGGAGCTGGAACCACGGAGCGGATGCTTTGTGGTGCCAAGTCGCCCCCGAGCTATGGGAAGCTACAGCCAACCCTTGGCTGATTCTGGAAACGGTTTCTGACCAACGCCTGAAAATGCTGACAACTGATACTGAGTTTATTGAAAAACTACAGCAGCAGCTCGGTATGCGTGAGACTCATTTGAAGGAAAAATCCTGGTTTAACAAAACGGTCAATAGCCGCTTTTCAGGCTATATTGCTTATTTCAGCATGGAGTTCGGTATTTGTGAGTCACTGCCTATCTACTCTGGTGGTCTGGGGGTGTTGGCGGGAGATTATCTCAAGACCGCCTGTGATCTCAACGTACCTTTAATTGGGGTCGGTCTGCTCTATCAACAGGGTTATTTTCGTCAAGCATTGAATGCTAACGGCGAGCAGATTGAGTTTTATCCCTATAATGATCCAACCATGTTGCCCGTGGTGCCCTTGCGTGATGACAGTGGTGAATGGATGCGAGTGACGCTTGAGCTACCGGGTCGGTCTTTACGTTTACGCACTTGGCGGGGTCAAGTGGGTCGTCGTACCTTGTTATTGCTGGATAGTAATGACCCACTGAATGCGCCCGGTGATCGAGCCATTACCAGCGAGCTTTATGGCGGGGGTGAAGAGATGCGTTTGCAACAGGAGATCGTGCTGGGCATTGGTGGTTGGCGGTTGTTGGAGATGCTTGGAATTGATTGCCCCGTGTGCCATCTTAATGAAGGTCATGCTGCATTTGCTATTCTGGAGCGCTGCCGATATTTCATGCAACGCACTGATCAAACTTTTCACGTTGCGTTACGAGCAACACGAGCGGGAAATTTATTTACGACCCACACCCCAATAGCCGCCGGTTTTGATTGTTTTTCCCCCGATTTGTTTACGCTCTATTTTCAAACGATGGCGCTGGCATGTGGGGTGGAAACAGATGATCTTTTAGCACTGGGACGACTCAATATCGACGATCAAAGTGAGCCTTTTAATATGGCTTATCTGGCCATGCGTGGTGCTGGAGCAGTCAATGGCGTGAGTCGCCTGCACGGTGAGGTGAGTCGCAAAATTTTCCAGCCACTGTTTCGGAACTGGCCCGAGGCCGAGGTTCCAGTGAGTTATGTGACAAATGGGATTCATGTGCCGAGCTGGGATTCGGCCGCAGCCGATGCACTGTGGACGGGTGCCTGTGGCAAATCACGCTGGCGTGGCACTCTGGATTCAGTGGAGGCGGACTTACGCCAGCTATCGGATGAAAAACTTTGGCGTTTCCGTGCTGAAGGACGGAAACGGTTGATCAAGTTCTTGCGGCAATATTGGGTACGCCAGCACTGTGGGCATAGCGCTAGCTCTATACAGGTTCAGGCGTGCAGTGAAATTTTTGATCCAGATGCATTAACGTTGGGTTTTGCCCGACGTTTTGCTGAGTACAAACGACCCAATCTATTACTGCACGACCCTCAACGGTTGGTGCAACTGCTCACTCACCGTGACCGTCCTGTACAGTTGGTGATTGCGGGTAAGGCACATCCAAAGGATGCCGTAGGCAAACGCATGTTGCGCCAATGGTGGGATTTCCTTGAGAGTCACGGTATGCGCGAACGAGTGGTGTTTGTTGAGGACTACGATTTGGGCGTTGCACAACAACTGACTCAAGGCGTGGACGTCTGGATTAACACACCGCGTCGCCCATGGGAGGCCAGCGGCACCAGCGGAATGAAAGTGTTAGTCAACGGCGGCCTGAATCTGTCCGAATTAGATGGCTGGTGGGCTGAAGCCTATGGTTGGGCGCTGGGTGATGGATTTGAGCATGATGATATTTCTGACTGGGATGTGGAAGAAGCCGAGCAACTTTACCGGATATTGGAAGATGAAGTGGTTCCCTGCTTTTATCGCCGTAATGAACAAGGCCTGCCTGTAGAGTGGGTGGCTCGAATGCGTGAAAGTATGGGCAGCCTGACGGCGCAATACTCATCAAATCGTATGTTGCGGGAATATACAGAAGACTATTATCTACCACTGGCCGAAGCCTATCAGCAACGCAGCACCGATTTTAATATTGCCGTTGAACTGGAGGCTTGGCATACGCAGCTCAAACAGCACTGGCAATGGGTTCACTTTGGCAATGTAAGCACAAGAGATGATGATAATGGCCTCCACTTCGAGGTGCAGGTCTATCTTGATGACATATCAGCGGAAGCCGTAAGTGTCGAGTTGTATGCCGACCCGGTGACGGGTCATGACTCAGTGCGCCAACCACTGATTCGTGGTGCAGCGCTGGCCGGTACAGCGAATGCTTATGTTTATACAGGATCGGTTCCGCTCGGCCGACCCGAATCTGATTACACTCCCCGTATCATAGCGGCTCATCCGTTGGCTCGTGTTCCCCAGGAAGCCAGCATGATTCTTTGGTATCGATAATTAATGCGCTGTAATCTTTTGCACAAAACCTGAGCAATACCGAGGTTATTATGCCCGAACTAAATAATGAAGAGTTTGATCTGTAACACCTCGGGCTGCGCCCTCTCAGTGAAGGCTTATTTCAGTTGTAATAAAAAGTGTAACCTAGGTTACAGCGGTGTGGATTCCATTGTTATTAAATAGGGTTGGGTATGGGTGTTTTTTATTTAAGTTCATACACTCTTAACAAAAAATCAGGAGAGGGTCATGTCTAAGATAAAAGAAAAAAAGCTCCAAAAAAAGAGGCGTAAAAAGTCTGAGCCCACTAAGAGCAGGCAGCGAACTATTGTTGTTACCGAACGATATACCATGATTGCTGAAGCCGCTTATTTTATTGCTGAACATCGAGGTTTTACAGAAGGTAATGAAATAGAGGATTGGCTTCAAGCGGAAAAGGAAGTTGATACCTTGCAATACTTGGGGCAGTTTTAAGCGCATCAGAAAAAAGGGACAATCATGACAGATTCACCGATTTATATTCGCTGGTTCAAAGAGCTCTGTATTGATGACGTAGATTTAGTCGGTGGTAAAAACGCCTCACTGGGTGAAATGTACCAAAACCTAACGGCATTAGGTGTGCGAGTACCTAATGGCTTTGCCGTGACCGCCACGGCATACCGTGATGTGCTGGATGATAATAATGCCTGGCAAGCGTTGCATACGGCACTGGACGGGCTTGATCCCGACGATGTAAAGGATTTACAGGCACGGGGAGAAAAGGCGCGTTCGATTGTATATAACTGTAAACTTCCAGAAGATCTGAAGGCAGAGATTTTGAAGGGGTATGTACAACTCAAACAGGAGTATGGCGAAGATATTTCGTTAGCGGTGCGTTCGTCGGCGACCGCTGAGGATTCCCCAGAGGCCTCTTTTGCCGGTCAAAATGAGAGTTATCTCAACATCAGTAGTGAAGATGCTCTGCTTGATGCCTATAAACGTTGTCTGGCTTCCAACTTTACCGACCGCTCTATTCACTATAAATACGATAACAATTTCGATCTCTATAAAGTCCATCTCTCCGTCGTGGTGATGAAAATGGTACGCAGTGATATAGGGACGAGTGGTGTTATGTTCTCACTTGATACGGAAACAGGATTTAAAGATGTTGTGTTCATCAACGCCGCATTCGGTCTGGGTGAAAATATCGTTCAAGGCACTATTGACCCTGATAGTTTCTATGTCCACAAGCCAACATTTAATAAAGGGTTTCGTGCTGTTCTCAAGCGCCAGTTAGGCAGTAAAGAGAAAAGGATGGTGTTCACTGATAAAATCAATACTGACAATATCGCCACCGATTACATCAAAAATATTGATACCAGTACGGAAGAGAGAAGTCACTACTCTATCTCTGATGAAGATGTCATGGTGCTGGCCGATTATGCCATCAAAGTTGAAAATCACTACTCCAAAAAAGCAAACCATTACAAGCCGATGGATATGGAGTGGGCAAAAGATGGGCTGGATGGCCATTTTTATATGGTGCAGGCACGGCCAGAGACCGTAGAGTCACAAAAAAAAGGCAATGTGCTTGAAATTTATCATCTCAAAGAAACAGCTGAAATTCTTGCACGGGGTCAGGCGATCGGCACTCGGATTGGTGCGGGAAAAGTACGTGTCATTAATAGTGTTGAATCATTGAGTGATTTTCAGCCCGGAGAGGTGCTGGTTGCCGATACCACCACACCGGATTGGGAACCCATAATGAAAACCGCAGCTGCGATTGTGACTCATCGTGGCGGCCGCACCTGCCATGCGGCCATCGTTTCTCGTGAACTCGGTGTTCCTGCCATTGTGGGGGCGGGTAATGCAATGGAAGTGCTCAAAAGTTCTCAGGAAGTGACGGTCTGCTGCGCCGAAGGCGAGACTGGAAAAATCTATGATGGGATTCTTGATTTCGAGATTCAGCAAACGGATCTTAGCCAGTTAGCGCATCCTGAAACTGCGATCATGATGAACCTGGGCAATCCAGACCAGGCGTTCAGTTTCGCTTCACTGCCGGTGGATGGCATCGGTCTGGCGCGTATGGAATTCATTATTAACGAATATATCAAAGCGCATCCTATGGCGTTGATACACCCAGAAAAAGTGGATGATGTAACACGCAATAAAATCGCCGCCATGAGTGTCGCTTACGATGATCCGACTGATTTTTTCATCAAAACGCTTGCCGAAGGTGTCGCCACAATTGCCGCAGCGGTTTATCCAAAGCCCTGCGTGGTGCGCATGAGTGATTTCAAAAGTAATGAATATGCGACCCTCTTGGGAGGGCATTTTTTTGAACCGGAAGAAGAGAATCCGATGATCGGTTTTCGGGGGGCTTCCCGTTACACTCATCCTGCTTATGCCGCAGGCTTTGCACTGGAGTGCGCGGCAATGAAACGAGTGCGTGACGAGATGGGCTTAACTAATGTCAAGTTGATGATCCCTTTTTGTCGTCGTGTGCAGGAGGGCGAACAAGTGCTGGCAGCGATGGCTGTTAATGGCCTTGAACGGGGCAAAAACGGGCTGGAGGTTTACGTCATGTGTGAGATCCCCAATAACGTTATTCTCATTGATGAATTTGCCAAACTATTCGATGGTTTTTCCATCGGTTCCAATGATCTTACTCAGCTTACTTTGGGTGTAGATCGTGATTCAGAGATCGTTGCCTTTGACTTTGACGAACGTGATTCCGGCGTAAAAGAGATGATTCGCCTCGCAGTGACAGGTGCAAAACGTAACGGTCGCCACTCTGGTATTTGTGGCCAGGCACCCTCGGACTATCCCGAGATGGCTGAGTATTTGGTAGAGCTCGGTATTGATTCAATCAGTCTAAACCCCGATACGGTGCTGACGACCACGCAGCTTATATTGGAGGTTGAGCAGCGTCTGCGGGCGTGCCCTGACAAGGACATCAGGGAGAAATAGCTCAGTACAAGGCACTCATAATGGTTAAACCAGAGACAGATACCAAAAATTCAGTGCAGGGTCTCAGTTCCGCTCAGGCAGAAGAGCGGCTGCAACAGTACGGCCCCAATGCGTTGCAGGAGAAAAAGCGCTCACCACTGCTGCGCTTGCTGGGTTATTTTTGGGGACCCATTCCATGGATGATTGAGGTCGCGGCCATTCTCTCCGCGCTGGTTCAACACTGGCCTGATTTCTGGATCATCATGGGGTTATTGGTCTTTAATGCTGGCATTGGCTTCTGGCAAGAGTACACCGCAGGCAATGCCGTGGAAGCGTTAAAAAAACAGCTTGCGCTCAGAGCGCGAGTACTGCGTGATGGTGCGTGGCAAGAGGTTGATGCTAAACGATTGGTGCCAGGCGATGTTATCCGTATCCGCTTGGGGGATGTGGTTCCGGCTGATGTGACATTGATTGAAGAGGGTTATTTGAATGTAGATCAGTCAGCCCTTACGGGGGAATCTCTGCCCGTGACCAAGCAGGCCGGGGATGAGGCATATTCAGGTACTGTTGTGAAACAGGGGGAAGTTGTTGCTGAAGTGAGTGCGACTGGCGGGCAGACTAAATTTGGTAAAACCGCCAGTTTGGTCGAACAGGCCACCACGGTCTCCCACTTTCAAAAAGCCGTGCTGACCATCGGCAACTATCTGATTTATGTCAGTTTGGTGCTGGTGGTCATTCTTGTGCTGGTGCAGTTGCATCGTAATGCCCCATGGCTGGAACTGGTGCAGTTTGCTCTGATTTTGACTGTCGCATCCATTCCTGTGGCCATGCCAGCAGTGCTCTCTATGACGATGGCGGTGGGTGCTGTGGCACTCTCTAAACTCAAGGCTATTGTGACTCGGCTGGAATCCATCGAAGAGATGGCTAGCATGGATCTGCTCTGCTCAGACAAAACCGGCACACTGACTCAGAATCGCCTGACGCTGGGTAAAGTCGAGGTGTTTCACTCCGAGGATGAACAGGCGGTGCTATT
This sequence comes from Gammaproteobacteria bacterium, assembly GCA_021648145.1. Classification (NCBI taxonomy): domain Bacteria; kingdom Pseudomonadati; phylum Pseudomonadota; class Gammaproteobacteria; species Gammaproteobacteria bacterium. The sequence continues at coordinate 123,821 of JAKITI010000002.1, read as the reverse complement.
GATGGCATCACTGGCTTCCAGAGCAGAGAATCAAGATGCCATCGACCAGGCGGTGCTGGAAGGGCTGAAGAACCAAGAGCTCTTCAAATCTTATCGTCAGAGCCGCTATGTGCCTTTCGACCCGGTGCATAAGCGCACTGAAGCTACCGTAGTGGATAGCCAGGGAGAAACCTTTCAAGTGACCAAGGGCGCACCCCAGGTGATTAGGCAAATATCTGGCCTAACGGATGAAGAAACCCAGCGGGCACAACAGGTTGTGAATACTTTTGCCGAGCAGGGCTATCGTGCTCTGGGAGTAGCACGTAAGGAACAAGATGCAGAGCAGTGGCAATTTCAAGGTATTATCTCGCTGTTTGATCCGCCTCGAGAGGATTCAGCGGAGACAATTGCCAGCGCCCAAGCCTATGGTGTGAGTATGAAAATGCTGACAGGTGATAATCAAGCCATCGCCAAACAGATTTCCGGTAAGCTCGGCCTGGGTACGAACATTCTGCCAGCCAGCGCACTTGCTCTGGATAAAGATGGCCGTCGAGATGTCAGCGATGGTGAGCGTATAGAGAGCACTGACGGTTTTTCTGAAGTTTTTCCAGAGCATAAATTCGGTATTGTCAAACTACTTCAGGCGCGTAATCACATCATTGGAATGACCGGTGATGGTGTCAACGATGCGCCTGCTTTAAAACAGGCTGATGTGGGTATTGCTGTCAGTGGCGCGACAGATGCCGCGCGGGCGGCGGCGGATCTGGTGCTCACCGCCCCTGGATTATCGGTGATTATTAATGCCATTGAAGAGGCGCGGCGTATTTTTGAGCGCATGAATGCTTACGCCATTTACCGCATCTGCGAAACAATTCGCATCATGCTTTTTGTCGTGCTAACGATGATATTTTTCAATTTCTACCCCATCACTGCGATCATGATCATTCTGCTCGCATTTCTCAATGATGTTCCCATTATGTCAATCGCCTATGACCGTACTCGGCTGGAGAAAAAACCAGTCCGCTGGAATATGAAGCAGGTCATCACGGTGGCAACCGTGATGGGAGTTGTTGGTGTGATCGGTAGTTTTGGCATGTTGCTGATTGCGATGGATTGGCTGAAACTTGATGTGGCACAGATTCAGACGTATGTCTTTTTGAAAATGGCTGTAGCAGGTCATCTTGTACTGTTCGTTGCTCGCAGTAAAGACTATTTCTGGAAACAGCCGTGGCCCGCGCCTATCATGATCTGGTCGGCTTTGATCACCAAACTGGCCGCCACTCTTTTAGCCGCCTATGGCTTTGGTCTTATGGTTCCCATCACCTGGCCTGAAATTGCTCTCATTTGGGGGTACTCTATTGGTTCAGCGCTATTGACTGATGCCATCAAGGTTCAAGTCTATCGACACCTGGAGCGTCGTACACGGCAACATCAAGAGTTTCTCACCCGTGTACAACAACCTCTGCACGGTTATGGGAAAAAAGAGTGAAAATATTAATGATGGTAAACAGATATGCATGAGCTCTCGTTATGCGAAGATATGATTGATCTGCTACGGGAACGAGCAAAGGTCGACCACTACAGCCAAATAAAAAGTATTCAGATTGAGATTGGCAAGCTCTCCTGCGTCGAGTCCTATGCATTGATTTTTGCCTTTAGTGCGGCTGCCAAAGGCTCGCTAGCTGAAAATGCAACACTTAAAATTAACGAAATTCCTGGCCAGGGATGGTGCGATCAATGTGCTTCAGAGGTCACAATCGAACAACGCTTTGATACCTGTCCACATTGTGATTATTATCCACTGGAGATCAGGCAGGGTGATAAAATGCGAATCAAATATGTTGAGGTGATCTGATGTGTAGCGTATGCGGATGTCACAACGAACAATCCCGCCTGATTAGTATTGAGCAGGACATTCTAAGCAAAAATAACCGCTATGCCACAATCAATCGAGACTACCTCAATGAGCGTAACATTTTTTGCCTGAATCTTGTCTCCAGCCCTGGCTCAGGTAAAACAACGCTTCTGTGCGAAACAATCAAAGCCCTGGGACATGAGACTCCAATCACCGTCATTGAAGGTGATCAGCAAACAAGCTTTGATGCTGAGCGCATTCGAAAAACGGGCGTGAAAGCGGTACAAATCAACACGGGTAAAGGTTGCCACCTAGATGGCCAGATGGTGGGGCGGGCAATTGATGAGCTCAAGCCGGAGTCACACAGCATTCTGTTTATCGAGAATGTGGGAAATTTGATCTGCCCCGCTGCTTTCGACCTCGGTGAAGCAAAAAAAGTGGTCATTTTATCGGTCACAGAAGGTACGGATAAGCCACTTAAATACCCAGATATGTTCCACGCAGCTGACCTGATGATTCTAAATAAAACCGACCTTCTACCCTATGTTGATTTTGATATCGAGCTCTGCTTTCAATATGCACTGCAAGTCAATCCTGACATTCAAATTTTAACGCTCTCGGCAACAAGAGGTGATGGTATGAAATCATGGTTAAACTGGATCGAACAACATAGAGAATAAGCTCATGTGCCTATCGATACCTGCCCGAGTTGAATCCCTGAATGCTTTCGAGTCAACAGCCATTGTTGAACTCAATGGTATTCGCAAAGAGATCTCTACACTGCTGCTTGATGAAGTTGCTGTGGATGATTATGTATTAGTGCATGTTGGTTATGCACTGGAACGCATCAACCCTGAAGAAGCGGCAAAGACACTGACGATGTTTGATGAACTGCGCACCTTGAGTGATGCCGAATGAAGTATGTAGATGAGTTTCGAGATGGCAATAAAGCCAGGAAAATCGCCGAACTGATTCAAGCAGAGGTCAGATCTGATCGTCAGTATCGCTTAATGGAGTTCTGCGGTGGCCATACTCATGCCATATTCCGCTTTGGCATTATTGACCTCATGCCTAAGAACCTACAGTTTATACATGGACCTGGTTGCCCTGTCTGTGTATTGCCAGCAGGCCGTATCGAAGCGGCGATCAAGCTTGTTGAAAACAGTGAAAATCTGATTCTCTGCACTTATGCTGATCTGATGCGCGTTCCTGCTGGAAAACGTGACAGTTTAAATAGAGCAAAAGCACACGGCGCAGACATTCGAATGATCTACTCCAGCACCGATGCACTTAATATCGCTCGTCATAACCCTGAAAAACAAGTGGTTTTTTTCGCTATCGGCTTTGAAACCACCACGCCACCAACCGCCGCTGCAATTAAAATCGCTCATCAAGAAGGGTTAAAAAACTTCACTGTATTTTGTAATCATGTCGAAACGCCCCCTGCAATGGCTCATATTTTATCTTCGGGTGAAGCTCACCTTGATGGCATTCTTGGACCATCACATGTCAGCACGATTATCGGCAGCCATGCCTATACCGAGTGCTGCAAGCAGTACTTCATGCCATTAGTAATTGCAGGTTTTGAACCTCTCGATGTAATTCAATCAACACTGTTGTTAGTTCGCCAGATAAATGAAAGGCGCTTTGAGGTCGAAAACCAATATCGTCGTGCCGTCACAGAGAGTGGCAATAAAAAAGCACAAGCTCTGATGAGTGAAATATTCGAGCAGCGACCGTTGTTTGAATGGCGTGGTTTAGGTGAGCTGGAAAATAGTGCCATACAGATCAAAAACAAGTTTGCCGATTTTGATGCAGAGAAACGCTTTGCCATAGAGCATATCGAAATAGCAGATATCAAAGGTTGTATTTGCCCCGCAGTGCTGCGTGGAGTCAGCAACCCCAATGAATGCAAGCTGTTTGGTGCTGCCTGCACACCAGAAGACCCTAAAGGAGCCTGCATGGTTTCATCCGAAGGAGCTTGCGCTGCTTATTATAGCTATGGTCGATATCGAACTGAGGTCACAAACTTATGAGTCGTTTAGATCTTAGAAATGGTGTCATTGAAATGAGTCATGGCAGTGGTGGAAGAGCATCAAGCCAGCTGATTGAAGAGCTGTTCATCCCCCACTTTGATAACGAACTGTTACGCCAGGGAAATGATGCGACTGTTTTTGATATACCTGCGGGTCGCATGGTCATCACAACCGATGCCCATGTCGTCTCTCCCCTGTTTTTCCCTGGTGGAGATATTGGTTCACTTTCAGTGCATGGCACCATTAACGATGTCGCGATGAGCGGCGCAAAGCCACTTTACCTTTCAGCCAGTGTCATTCTTGAAGAGGGGTTTCCTCTGGCTGATCTGGAAAAAATTGTTATCAGCATGGCCGCTGCCAGCCGTAAAGCAAATGTACCCATTATTGCTGGTGATACCAAGGTGGTTGAGCGTGGCAAAGGTGACGGCCTGTTTATCAGTACCACCGGCATCGGCATCGTTCCTGATGGAGTGAATATTTCGGGTGATCTCGCTCAACCGGGGGATCTGGTTTTGTTAAATGGTTTCATTGGAGATCACGGCATTGCCATTCTCTCCAGTCGGGAGGGGTTGGAGTTTAATACAACCATTAAATCCGACTCTGCCGCTTTAAATGAACTTGTATCAGAGATGGTACAAGCGGAGCCAGACATTCATTGTTTAAGAGACCCTACTCGCGGCGGTCTCGCGACAACACTCAATGAACTGGCTAAGCAGTCCGAAGTCGGGATACAAATCAATGAAACAACCATTCCTGTTCGTGACGAAACTCAAGGTGCTTGCGAACTGCTCGGGCTTGATCCGCTTTATATTGCAAACGAAGGAAAGTTGGTCTGTATCTGCCCCAAAGAGTCGGCGAAGAATCTGCTCAATATCATGCAGCAACACCCTCTGGGAAAAGATGCCGTCATAATTGGACAAGTGGTTGAAGATCGTCAGCAACTTGTCGTAATGAAAACAACCTTCGGCGGTCAACGTGTCGTTGACTGGCTGGCTGGAGAGCAACTACCACGTATTTGCTAATAAAATATGGCTCATTTTTTTGCAACTACAATACCGCTGCCTGAAGGCCTTGAAAAAGCCTCGGAGATACTTGCGCTGGGTGGAGAGCTTAAAAGCAGCATCTGTCTACTCAGTGATGGTCAGGCACACCTCAGCAAAATAATAGGTGATCTTGAAGAGGAAGCGGTGTATCGCCATTTTTTAGAGCAAGTTGATGCTGTTTTTAACCACATGAAACCAACGCAACTGGTGATTGATAAACACCCTGATTATCAATCCAGCCAATTAGGGCATCAGCGAGCTCACACAGACAACATCAAGCTCACTCAAGTCCAACACCATCATGCCCATATTGCCGCTGTGATGGCCGACAATCAGTACCCTCTAAACTCTAAACCTGTATTGGGTTTTGCGCTTGATGGCCTCGGTTTTGGGGATGATGGCACAATTTGGGGAGGGGAAATATTACTCTCGAATTACCAAGACTTTAAAAGAGTCGCCAGTTTTAAACCCGTACCAATGATCGGTGGAGCCGCTGCAATCCATGAGCCTTGGCGTAACACTCTGGCACACTTGCTTCCAATCTGGGGACAAGTTAAAGAAAACTTTGCAGATACTGACATCATACAATTTCTTAACACGAAACCGACTTCAGTATTAAAAACAATGGTTGATAAAGGTGTTAATGCCCCTCTCACCTCTTCGTGTGGTCGCCTATTTGATGCCGTTGCCGCTGCATTAGGTCTTCATCGCGAACATGTTGAATTTGAAGCCCAAGCCGCCATTCATTTAGAGGCACTGGCCTCCTCTTGCTTTGAACAAGAGACCGAGCCTTACTCTTTCGATATTATTGGCAATAAAAATATATTACAAATCGGCTGGCAAGCGATGTGGTTAGAGATACTAAAAGATATTCAAGAAGGCCAAAAAACTGAGCGTATCGCATCTCGTTTTCATCACACATTGATTCACGCGTTGAGTGGAGTCGCCACAACATTTAAGGAAATCCATGATTTTGGCCATGTCGCACTTTCTGGTGGTGTCTTCCAAAATCAGCTGATCTCTACTCACCTTCCAATAGCACTAAAAAAGAGTGGCTTTAAGGTATTACAACATCAGAAGATTCCATCTCACGATGGTGGATTAGCGATAGGTCAAGCGATAATTGCAGCGGCTCGTTCAATATAAAATGGAACACAAACCTAATAAAAGTATGATAATGGTTTTATTATGAGCATTAAATACCCATATAACCCTACGAACCATCTACTCCATGTTCTTTTTGAGGAGCAACAGCGTGCTCATTTCATTTCAAACAATGCCATTCAAAATATATCAAAATCGCTGAATTTACCACATGCACAAGTGGAAGGTGTCGTTGAGTTTTATGCTTTTTTCCACCGAGAGCCACGAGGCCAATTTGATATTCTATTCAGCAATTGCACAAGCTGTGGTGATGCCTGGTTAAGACAGCGACTCTGTGACAAATTAAACGTCAAATTGGGAGAGACACGCAGCGATGGACTCGTATCAATTGATCAAACTTCGTGCATCGGCATGTGTGACCACGGTGCATCACTCCTTCTTAATAACAGCCTCACAATCACCTCACTCACTGCGAAGCGTATTGACCAAATAGTCAAACTGGTTGAGTCCAGCACCGCCCTGCAAGAGTGGCCTAAGCACTGGTTTGATATTAGCGACAACGTTCACAAAAGAGGGCTTTTACTCACTGAACCCTTTCAACCTGGCTCAGCTCTGAAAGTGATGATCGAACACAACCCTCCTGAAATTCTCAACGAGATCATTGTCTCGGGTCTCAAAGGGCGTGGCGGTGCCGGATTTTCGACAGGGTTAAAGTGGAAACTATGCCGTGAAGCGATAGGTGATGCACATTACGTGATCTGTAATGCAGATGAAGGCGAGCCTGGAACATTCAAAGATCGCGTTCTTCTTAACAGCTATGCTGATCTGGTCTTCGAGGGTATGACAATCTGTGCATACGTTATTGGTGCAAAGCAGGGGTTTCTCTATCTGCGCGGTGAATATCGCTACCTGCTGGATACGCTCAATGCCACACTGCAGAAACGACGTGAAACGGGACTGTTAGGAGGCAATATTCTCGGGCAAGGCTTTGACTTTGATATCTCCATTATTGTCGGAGCAGGCGCTTACATCTGCGGTGAAGAGTCAGCCCTGATTGAGTCATTGGAAGAGAAGCGTGGTATTCCACGCATTCGCCCACCCTTTCCAGTAACACAAGGTTATAAAGAACAACCCACTGTTGTAAATAACGTGGAGACGCTGGCAACGGTGGCTAAAATTGTATTGCACGGTCATCACTGGTTTGAAAGCCATGGCACGAACCGATCCAAAGGCAGCAAACTACTTTCAGTCTCCGGCAACTGCGCTCGACCGGGTATTTACGAATATGATTTTGGAGTGAGCCTGCAAGAAGTGCTCAACGATGTTGGCGCTGAAAATGTACAGGCGGTTCAAGTGGGCGGCCCCTCAGGCCGACTGCTTGGGCCCGATCACTTCAATCATCTCATCAGCTTTGAAGGCCTTTCAACGGGAGGTTCTTTAATGATTTTCGCAAAACACCGAGATATACTCGCTCTCATTCATAACTTCAGCCACTTTTTTGCCCATGAAAGCTGCGGTTTCTGTACGCCCTGTCGAGTAGGCACTCGGCTGCTGGAAAACAGCATGAGCAAGCTATGCAATGGTCACAGCACCGCTTACGATATTGATGAGATCAAGCATATCTCCGCATTGGTTTCACAGTATTCCCATTGTGGCTTGGGTGTCTCTGCGGCTCACCCGATTCTGGATGGTCTAAAATATTTCCAAAAATCCTTTGAAGAGAAAATATTAAAAAAAGAGATGGAACCTGAGTTCGATCTCGATTCTGAACTATCAGAAGCGCGTGCTATTACAGATAGAGATGATCCTGGAGCCCACTTATGAGCCAATCTATTTCAATTGATGATATTGAAGTTCCCTTTGAAAGTGGCCAGACGATTATGGATGCGGCACTGGCTGCAGGCATCTATATCCCGCACCTTTGCCACAATCCATGCCTTAAACCTCATGGCAGCTGCAAACTCTGTAGCGTCGAAGTCAACGGGCGGTCTGTCTCCTCCTGCACAACGAAAGCAGAGGATGGACAGGAGATCATCAACAACAGTGAAAAGCTCAATAAAGCACGCCTCACGATCACCCAGATGCTTTTTATTGAGGGCAACCACCTCTGCCCGACTTGTGAAAAAACAGGTCACTGCACACTGCAAGCAGTGGCTTACCACCTTGGCATGCTTGATGGCCATTTCCCACAGTTTTACCCCAAGCGTGAAGTCGATGCTTCGCACCCTTCGATTATGCTGGATCGGGATCGTTGTATTCTCTGCGAACTCTGCGTACGTGCCAGTCGTGATATGGATGGCAAAAATGTATTTGCCATTTCGGGGCGTGGTACTGATTCACACTTGAGCGTCAATTCACCCACAGGTAAACTGGTCGATTCAAATATTGATAAAGATGATCTCGCCGTTCATATCTGCCCCGTAGGTGCAATTCTGATTAAAGAGCACGGTTACGAAATTCCGATTGGCTGCCGAACTTTTGATCTGCGTAGCATCGCTGAAATCGATTTGGGCGATGTAAAACTCTCTGAAAAGAGTCAACACAATGAATAAAATACGCATCGCAACCACGTCCCTCGCGGGCTGTTTTGGCTGCCATATGTCATTTCTTGATATCGATGAAAGAATTTTCGAGCTGCTTGAGCATATCGAGTTTAACCGCTCACCATTGACGGATATTAAACACTGCGACATTTGTGATATCGGCTTGGTTGAAGGCGGTTTATGCAATGCAGACAATATTCATGTGCTCAAAGAGTTTCGTGCAAACTGTAAAGTTCTTATTGCCGTCGGAGCCTGTTCTATCAATGGTGGCGTGCCTGCCATGCGCAATCATCACCAACTAGCAGAGTGCTTGGCAGAGTCATATCTCAACGGTATAGGCGTAGAAAACCCACAAATTCCTAATGATGTAGAGGTTCCGCTTTTGCTCAATAAAGTTCACCCTATTCATGAAGTTGTAAAAATAGATTATTACCTGCCTGGTTGCCCACCCCCAGCTGATGCTTTTATGAAGGTACTGGGTGATCTGATTGAAGGGCGTGAACCCTCTTTACCAAAAACGATGCTGCGTTACGATTAGGAAGTGAGTATGAAAGAGAATAAAAAAAGACAAAACCTGCGTCGTGTCGCGATTGATCCTATCACCCGTGTTGAGGGTCACGGTAAAATCACACTATTGCTTGATGAGAACAGTCGCGTTCAGGAAGCACGTTTGCATATTGTTGAGTTCCGTGGTTTTGAAAAATTTATCCAAGGGCGACCCTATTGGGAAGTCCCATTTTTCGTGCAGCGCTTGTGTGGCATCTGTCCAGTCTCTCACCATTTAGCCGCCGCCAAAGCGATTGACCAGCTTGTGGGTGTCGAGCAACTGACACCAACAGCGGAAAAACTGCGTCGGCTGCTGCATTTTGGCCAAGTATTACAATCACACGCCCTGCACTTCTTTCACCTCTCATCACCTGATCTTCTGTTTGGTTTTGGCTCAAACCTGGCACATCGTAATATCGTAGGTGTTATTGAAGATTACCCAGACCTAGCGCTCAAAGGGGTTAAACTTCGTAAATACGGCCAGCAAATTATTAAAGCGATTACGGGCAAACGTATCCATGGTACAGCTGCCATTGCTGGGGGCATGAATAAAGCTTTAAGCCTGGAAGATCGCAATGGGCTTTTGGAAAATATCAATGACATACTGAGCTGGACGCAAGAAGCCGTCACACTGAATGAGCAGATCCATACCAGCCATGCAGAGAACCACAATTTTGCAGCCATTCAAAGCCATTTTCTATCCATGGTCGATGGGGAAGGTGCGCTGGAGCTTTATCACGGCGGCCTACGTGCGACATCAATCACTGGTGAAAAAATATTTGATCAGTTTGATTATCGTGGTTATCAAGAGATCATTCGTGAAGAAGTTCGACCATGGTCCTACATGAAATTTCCATTTCTTACCGAACTGGGCAAAGAGAACGGCTGGTATCGAGTGGGCCCATTAGCACGTTTGAACAGTTGTGACTTTATCTCCACACCCCAAGCTGAAGCAGCGAGAAAAAGATTTCGTGCTTTTGCTGATGGTGGCTTAGTTCAGGATACGTTGGCTTACCACTGGGCACGCATGATTGAAACCTTGCATTGTGCTGAAGCGATTCATGACCTACTTCACGACCCTGATATTTGTGGCACTGATCTTATGGTGCATAGTAATGAGAAACGAAAAGAAGGCATCGGTGTCATTGAAGCACCACGTGGCACACTGTTTCACCACTACATTATTAACGAGGAAGGCTTAGTAGAAAAAGCCAACCTGATCGTATCCACCACCAGCAATAATCAAGCAATGAACGAATCAGTACGCGCCGTTGCGGATGCTTATATTGATGGTAACGAAATCACCGAAGGATTACTGAATCACCTGGAAGTCGCGGTACGTGCTTACGACCCCTGCCTCTCTTGTGCAACACACGCACTGGGGAAAATGCCGTTACAAGTTGAACTCATTGGTGCATCAGGCCAACAAGTTGATCGTTTATTTAAACATTCTGACGGAACAATTGAGCGCTAATCCAGCTATGCCCCCTTCCCCTAAAAAAATTCTCTGTTTTGGTTATGGAAATCCTGGCCGAGGTGATGATGCACTAGGCCCTGAACTTATCAATTATATAGAAACTCAGGAACTTAAAAATGTTGAGTGCATCTGTGACATGCAGCTTCAGGTTGAAGATATTACCGAGCTTACTGGGCGTGAAAAAATTATATTCATTGATGCGGATATGTCTTGCGAAGCACCCTTCCAGTATTCACAAATCTCAGCACGTAAAGATTGTTCATATACCAGCCATGCAATGACTCCTGAAGCGCTGCTTTATGCTTATTGGAAAACGTATGGAAAAGAAGCGCCGCCTGCTTATATGCTGCGTATTCGAGGGTATCAATTTGAGTTGGGAGAGTCGTTGAGTACAGCGGCTGAGGTTAATCTTGGAGAGGTGCGGAAGTTATTAAGAATATGGGGCAGCGATATGAACTCCCTCTTTATTAACAATAAAATTAAAGATTAAATAAGAACTTAAATTATTGATTTATCAGCGTTTCATATATTATACATTTTTGGACATTCATCTTACTTTAAATTAGTACGATAAATACCTTAATTAATGACCAATAGGATGGCTTTACATTTTATAATTCATCAGTTATATCTACCATACTATTGATTGGCACCAAACAAAAAGCAAGAGATCGCTTCGTATTATCATATTAAAGCTCAAGTAATAAAGGAAAAATAATGTTTGACTTAAACTCCACAAAAATTGGCATGATAGGCCTAGGTTATGTCGGTCTGCCACTGGCTGTCGAATTCGGCAAGAAAATGACAATCATTGGCCTAGATGTGAACACCGCACGCATTGCTGAATTAAAACAAGGAAAAGACAGCTCTCTGGAAGTTGAGCCTGAAATACTCAAAGAAGCGACACTGCTCTCTTACACGACAGCTCCCGAAGACCTCGCAGAGTGTAATATTTTTATCATTACCGTACCCACACCTATTGATAAAAATAAGCGCCCAGACCTGACCCCACTGGAAAAAGCCAGTGAAACTGTTGGCAAACTGCTTAAACCTAATGATATTGTTATCTATGAATCAACCGTTTACCCTGGTGCAACTGAAGAAGTTTGCATTCCAATCCTGGAGGCACAGTCTGGGCTTGTATATAATCAGGATTTTTATGCAGGTTACAGCCCTGAACGCATCAACCCTGGTGACAAAGAGCATCGCGTCAGTAATATTCTTAAAGTCACCTCAGGGTCAACACCAGAAGTGGCTGATTTTGTCGATCTACTTTACCAACAGGTCATCACAGCCGGCACTTACAAAGCCAGCACCATTCGTGTTGCCGAAGCTGCAAAAGTCATTGAAAATACCCAGCGCGATGTCAATATTGCCCTGATCAATGAGCTTGCGCTTATTTTTAATAAATTAGACATTGATACTGAAGAAGTTTTACTTGCCGCAGGTACAAAGTGGAACTTCCTGCCATTCCGTCCAGGTTTAGTCGGTGGGCACTGCATTGGTGTTGACCCTTATTACCTCACCCACAAAGCTCAGGAAATTGGTTATCACCCCGAAATGATCCTCGCCGGACGGCGCGTCAATGATGGAATGGGAGCTTATGTTGCCCAGCAGGTTGTTAAATTAATGACCAAAAAGCAGATTCATGTGTCAGGCTCAAAGATTCTGCTTCTCGGCCTGACCTTCAAAGAAAATTGTCCAGATATGCGCAACACTCGTGTTGTTGATATTATTGAAGAGTTTAATGACTATCATACTCAACTTGATGTTTATGATCCATGGATTGACAATAGTGAAGCCCAGAAAGAGTACGGTATTACTACGATAGATTCATTGGAAAATGGAATTTATGATGCAATTATCGTTGCGGTATCACATAAGCAATTCATTGAAATGGGTGTGGATAAAATTCGTGCACTGGGTAAAGAGAAATCAGTTCTATATGATATCAAGCACCTTTTCCCAGCCGAACAAACTGATGGTCGACTATAAAAATGAAAATTTTAATTACCGGAACAGCGGGTTTTATTGGCAACGCACTTGCACAAAAATTACTGGAAAGAGGTGATGAAATTATAGGCATTGACAACCTCAATGACTATTATGATGTCAATTTAAAACTGGCACGATTAGATAAAATAAAAAGCCATAACAACTTTACAGAAGTTAAAATTGATATTGAAGACCGTGATGCCGTTGCTGCGATTTTTAAAAAGCATCAGCCACAACGTGTCGTTAATCTGGCCGCTCAAGCGGGTGTTCGTTATTCACTTGTGAACCCTCATGCCTATATTGACAGCAATATTGTCGGTTTCACCAACATATTGGAAGGCTGTCGGCACAACAGTGTAGAGCACTTGGTTTATGCATCCAGCAGCTCTGTTTACGGCGCTAATAAAAAGATGCCATTCTCTGTGCATGATAATGTTGACCATCCCGTCAGCCTTTATGCAGCAAGTAAAAAAGCCAATGAGCTGATGGCACATACATACAGCCATCTCTACCAACTCCCTACGACCGGATTACGATTTTTCACCGTATATGGCCCGTGGGGTCGCCCTGATATGGCGCTTTTTATGTTTACTAAAAATATTCTCGAAGGCAAACCGATTGATGTATTCAACTACGGCAAGTGCAAACGTGATTTCACATTCATTGATGACATCGTAGAAGGTGTCACACGCACGATGGATAACATATCAAAACCTAATCCTGACTGGTCAGGAGAAAACCCCGACTGTGGAACCAGCTACGCGCCGTTCAAACTATACAACATAGGCAATAATCAGCCTGTTGAATTACAATATTTCATTGATGTTATTGAAAAGAATCTAGGGATCAAAGCACAAAGAAATATGATGCCACTACAACCCGGTGATGTGCCTGAAACCTACGCTAATGTTGATGATTTAATTAACGATGTTGGCTTTAAGCCCGCAACATCCATTGAAGACGGCATCGCACTCTTTATAGAGTGGTACAGAGATTTTTATAAAATATAATAAGACTGATCGCTCTCATCTGAGACCAACAATATACAAAGGTCTCAGATAAGTGATTACAGCGTGTTCCTTAAATCAGCCCAGCTGATTATCTGCAACTTTGTATTTTGGGTCTTCAATAACATTGACCTCTACAAGATCCTCAGCTTGATGTAATAACTTTCTACATTCAGGACTTAGATGGCGTATATGCAATTTTTTACCCACTTTCACATAACGCACAGCTAAAGCATCAATTGCCTCTAACCCTGAGTGATCGTAGACACGCGTATTCTTAAAATCAACAACAACATCGTCAGGGTCACCTTTAGGATCAAAAAGATCACGAAAGCTCTGGATAGATCCAAAGAATAGCGGGCCATTCAACTCATAAATCTTGCTGCCATTTTCATCGATAGAAATATGACACTCCATACGTTTAGCAACATTCCAAGCAAATACAAGTGCCGACACAATGACTCCAACAACAACGGCCATCGCCAAATCCGTTGCCACAGTCACTCCAGAGACTAAAATAAGAACAAAAGCATCAGCACGCGGAATTTTTTTCAGGATACGAAAGCTTGACCACTCAAAAGTGCCAATGACAACAATAAACATCACACCAATCAATGCCGCCAAAGGAATCATTTCGATCAGACCTGATGCAAACAGAATAAATCCCAGTAAGAACAGCGCAGCTGAAATACCCGATAAACGCCCTCGCCCACCTGAATTGACGTTAATCATGCTTTGACCGATCATCGCACAACCGCCCATGCCACCGAAGAAACCCGTCACAACATTTGCAGTGCCCTGCCCCAGACACTCACGATTACCATGCCCTCGTGTATCCGTTAGTTCGTCAATAAGAGTTAATGTTAATAGTGATTCAATAAGCCCCACAGCCGCCAAAATCACAGAGTATGGTAAAATAATCCAAAAAGTTTCCCATGTCAGTGGCACCATAGGAATATGAAAATCGGGTAATCCCCCTGAAATTGATGCAAGATCACCGACTGTTTTTACATCCATATTGAAGATCATAACAATCGCCGTCACTACAATAATAGCGGCCAGAGAGGAGGGAACTGCTTTGGTAAAACGAGGCAAATAGTGAATAATTGCCATAGTCAGTAGAATAAGCCCAAGTAATACAGCCAAAACCGAGCCGCTGAGCCACTGAACCACACCATCATCCCCAACGGGCATTTGAAAGTGTTGTAGTTGTGCAAGAAAAATAACAATGGCCAAACCATTCACAAACCCCAACATGACGGGGTACGGTACCATACGAATGAATTTACCCATCTTCAGCGCCCCTGCGGATATCTGGATAACCCCCATCAGCACCACAGCTGCAAATAGATATTCAACACCATGATCAGCCACCAGCGCCACCATAACGACCGCCAAGGCACCAGTTGCACCAGAAATCATACCAGGTCGGCCGCCAATGCAAGCGGTAATCAGCCCCACCATAAAAGCAGCATAAAGCCCCACCAGTGGCTGAACTCCCGCAACAAAGGCAAACGCGACCGCTTCAGGCACTAATGCCAGAGCAACAGTCAACCCAGACAGCAGTTCATTTTTTAGACGAACTTTTGAGCTCGCGTGTGCTTCAAACATGAAATAAAGTCTCTAAAATAGATTTAAGTAGCCAAGCGAAATTTTGTTAGAATAATTTGTCTTGGCTACTTATAACGGCAAAGGGCGCGAAGTATAAAACAAAATAGTGGCAATTACTCAGGATGTTAGAATAAAATTTTGAATGGCTAAACATTATGTCTAGGCTTCAGAAAAGCTCAGTCATGCCGAAAGATTTTCGGCTCCAGCTGATGACGACCCAGCAATTTGTAAAACTCAGTTCGGTTTCGTTTTGCCAAGCGTGCTGCCTGCGTCACATTTCCCTGGGTCATCTGCAAAATACGCACCAGGTAATTTCTCTCGAATTCACTTTGCGCATCAGCCAGCGGAGTAATTTCTCCCATCTTTCCTCTCAGCGCTTTATTTATCTGCACTTCTGATATCGCAGGTGTAACACTTAATACAGCAACCTGCTCCACCACATTCAGCAACTGTCGTATATTGCCAGGCCATGGTGCAGTCATCAGTGCTTCCATCGCTTCGGGCGAAAAATATTTAGCGATACAATTTTCAGAACGCTTTTGTAACTGCTTCAAAAAATGATTCGCCAGTAATGAAATATCTTCACGCCGCTCACTGAGTGGCGGCAACTCCAACATGACCACGTTAAGACGGTAATATAAATCTTCACGAAAAGTGCCTGCCTGAATGGCGGCTTCCAGATCGGTATGTGTTGCAGAAATAACTCTTACATCGACGGGTATGGATTGGGTCGCACCCACAGGTCGAACCTCCCCTTCTTGTAATACGCGCAATAATTTAGCTTGAAACTCAAGCGGCATATCACCGATTTCGTCAAGAAACAAAACCCCACCATCAGCGGCCTCAATTAAACCAACATGATTAAAGTCAGCTCCGGTAAAGGCTCCTTTGCGATGACCAAACAACTCCGACTCCAGCAGGTTATCAGGAATCGCAGCACAATTGATCGGCACAAAAGGTTTTTCATGTCGAGGGCTAGCTCTATGTACAGCGCGAGCCAGTAGCTCCTTACCTGTACCACTGTCACTCTGAATCAGTATGCTGACTTCACTTTGCGCGATACGTTGCGTCTGTTTCAGCAATTCGTTCATCACTGGGCTTTGTGTCATTATTTCATTGTGCCAATCCGCCGCCATCTCCTCGCCGGTTTTTTCCATGACTGGGTAACACTGTTTAATAGCTGATTTTACATTAGAGATTAACTGCTGACTGTCAAAGGGTTTGGTCAGATAACTAAAAACCCCTTTATGTGTTGCATCAATCGCATCGGGAATAGTGCCGTGTGCTGTCAAAATAATCACGGGGAGCGATGGGTACTTATCTTGCACCGCATCAAAAAGCGCCAACCCATCCATCCCTTCCATCTGTAAATCGGTAATGATTAAATGTGGATGAAAAGCTTCGAGTTTACCAAGCGCTTGTCGCCCGCTCGTTGCAGTTTCAATCTGAAAATCAGCCGATTTCAACCGAAGCGACAATAACTTTAATAGCCTTGGATCATCATCAACCAGTAAAACTCTATTTTGGTTCATTAAGTATCTTATCCGTCAAAGGCGCACTGATTTCCTGCTCCCTAGCATTAATATTTTTATCAATTTTTTGAAGCTGCTCTAATTGTGACTGTGCTTTTGCCAAGCGCTCCCATAAATTTAAAGCGAGTGTTTGTTCTGTTTCGAGCTGTTTTTTTAAAAAGTTCTGGTGACTCTGCATTTTTTTACGCCAATGAATTTCATCTGACAACAGCCATGCAATTTGCCTATCTTGAATGACTGGCACTTCTCCTTTTTCAAGAAAGTCCTTGAGTAGTTGTTCTGCTTCTGCATCATTTTTCAATCTGAATTCCGGCAAACCAAGCAGCATAGCCAAACGCAGTCGATTACAGTTGTCTTTTGTATAATTCAAGCTCAGGCGAAGAGAGACCAACCCCAGTTTCAGCTCATTCGTAGACATAAGCCTGAGCGTTTCATAGTAATTCAACATTCCACCACATTGGCTAACCACGTCCGTTACAGGCTTTTCCTTTAATTTTGGTTGAGCTTTCAGATTTTCATATGGCACTTGTAACGGCTCATGTTGCACTTTTGGTTTGTCATAATGAATCGGTGCACAAGCGGAAAGCGCTCCAAGCAACAATATTAATATGATAGACAATAAACCTTGCATTTGATTACTCACTTTTTTTCTTATTTTCATCTAATGGCAAACAAACTCTAAAGTGCGCGCCATGATCCGATTCCATCACATGAATACTGCCATTGTGCAAACGAACATAACGTTGAGCAATAGCCAAGCCTAAACCAGTTCCTTTAACAGGCCCCTTTATAACCTGCTTGCCCTGAAAAAATGGCTCAAAAATTTGTTGTCGATATTCAGTACTAATTCCAGTCCCCTGATCAATCACATCCAGACAAGCCATTGAACCCTCAATACCGAGTTTTATTTTTATTTCTGCTGAATCCGGAGAGTATTTAATAGCATTGGACAATAGATTATCGATCACATTTCGCAACTGCTCAAGCTCACCTGAAATCGTTACGGGATGAATTTCTTTGACTACACTGATGTGTCGTGGGCGCATGGCGAGTTGATGCTTTTTGATGACTTCATGAAGCATTCCGGCCAAATCAACCTCTTGAAGTTTAGCCGGTCTATTTTGCGCCATGGCAAGATTAAAATTTAACAGGCCTTCAACCTGCATCTGCAGTTGTAAACTACTCTCCTGAAGAATTTCCACCACCTCAGCCTGCTCTTCATTTAACGAGCCAACCACCTTGTCACGCAGTAACCCTGCTCCTTCACGTATTGCCGTCAATGGTGTTTTTAACTCATGTGATACATGCTGCAAAAAAACAAGTTTTTGCTGATCCAGTTCAGCCAGTCGCTGCCGCATCCAATCCAGCTGTTCTCCTAGCTCGAGTACATCCTGAGGGCCGGAGACTGATACAGGAGTCGCCCACTCCCCAGCCCCTAAACGATGAATGGCTTTTCCCAGATTGCGTAATGGCCGAGTGATCAATATGCTAAAAATTCCTGAAAGTATTAATGCCAGAGGTATTAATGCAATGGCTTGCCACAATAACATCTGTTGCACACGTTCAATCTGCAAATTCATGGTATCACTATCGCCGACAATCCACTCTGTCACAGAGCCAGGAATCGGACGTACAACACCTGCAAGCTTAAGTGATGGGTCAAGTATTTGTGCATCATTTCCTGACATGGCAGCCCATTTTTTTAGCTGCCCATACATCGCCTCTTCGCGCCGTGAAAGCTGTGTAATTTGACCCGATAAATCCACGCCGAGTGGTAGAGCCAATAAGCGTGTGATCGCTTCAGCCAATTGCTTTCTTTGAGCCTGATAACGCTCAAGCAATATCGGATCACGTAAAATGCCATACTGCCCAGCACTTCTTTCCATGCTTAATGCCTGCGTGGTAATCAGTCGGCTTGTCTCAACGGCCTGCACAGAATCCCGCATCACTTTTTGCATTTGTACTGCTAATCTGTCGACCTGAAGTACCGTGCTGATCAGAGCAATAGTCAAGGGAGTTACAACCAGCAAAAACCCTAATACAGTAAGTCGACGAATCGAACTGGAGAACCTCATTTTCATTATGCTCTGATTCACAATATCGTAAACTCTATCAGCTTTTAACCAAAGACACGAAGTGTCTCTAAATAGAGACAGCCAAAAACCCTGTACTAATAGGCATGAGTGAATTATTTATAAAAAAGTGTCGCCTAACAACGACAATAAATCACGAAAGCTAGAGCAAGAACATCACTAAAACATACATAAATAATTGAATTATATAAATTTAATAGAACATGGCATACCATTTGCACTATTAAAATCAATCGTAAAAATTGCGATTGATTCTTATAATAACTATTAGAGAGAGAAGATCATGACTAATAAACTACTAATTCTTGCCTTGGCCATCGCTGCTTCTGGAACTGCTATTGCAGGTGATGCTTATTCAGCGCTTGATGCTGACAACAGCGGCGCTATCAGTCTGTCTGAAGCTGCAGCTCTGCCTGGTCTGACTGAGCAATTCAACGTTCTGGATGTTGATGTTAATGGTAAGTTAAGCGCTGAAGAGTTTGCCAAGTTTGAAATGGCTGAAGCTGAAGCTCCATATACACCTCAATAAAATCTCAGGTGAACGGACTGGCAGTTATTATCCTATCTACGTACACTGCCAAAAACATTAACGGATGATGACAAAAGCTCCGCAAGTGCCCACCTGCGGAGCTTTTTTTTGGTAAGCTTTATATCACTACGGCCTTAAACAAAACCAAAAACCTTCACACAGGCAACATCATCACTTATTCTTGGAAATATGAGGATCAATCGCATCACGCAACGACTCCCCAATCAAGGTATAGGCAAACACAGTGAGAAAAATGGCTCCTCCTGGGAAAACGGCCATCCACCAGTTAAATGTTGAGGCCTGAACAGCCTGATTCAACATCTGTCCCCATGAAGGATCATCCACTAAACCAAGCCCTAAAAAGCTCAATGTGGCTTCAGCCAAAATTGCGGATGCGACACCAAAGCTGGCGGCCACCAAAATGGGCGCAATGCCATTCGGTAACATGTGGCGAAACAGAATTGATTTCAGCGGCAAGTCACAAGCAATCGCAGCTTGCACAAATTCTTGCTGACGTAAGCGTAAAAATTCTGCTCGAATATAGCGCGCATAACCCGACCAACCCGTTATCCCAATAATCACCATCATGACATAGAGGTTTGGACTAAAAAAGGCGACAAAAATCAGTAATAGAAATAGAGTGGGTACGGCTTCAAACACTTCCACCAAGCGCATTCCAAGCATATCCACCCAGCCGGAGAAGTAGCCCATCAATCCGCCGAGGATAAGGCCGATGAACATTGCGATACCGGTGGCGATAAAGCCGATTGCAAGCGCAATCCGTGAGGCATGAATCATGCGACTTAATACATCAGCACCATCGGTTTCAGTGCCCAGCCAATGAGTGCGCTCTTCACTGCCGAGTGGTGATTCAAGCCCGGTATCACCATCATCACGCAAATAGTCTTTCGGTGAATAAGGAATGGGGGCATGCACCACCCAGTCGTACTGACCTGTGTTTTGATTATCACGATACTGTTCGTAAATCGTCAGTTGCGGCGGGGAAATAAAAGAGACGCTCAATGTGGCAACTACAAACAACAGACCCAAGCCCGCCATGACCTTACGCCGTAAAGCCCACGGTATCAGTAATAAAATTATTGTGATTAATAGCAGTGCCAATATGATCACGTCATTAGGTGTCATAAATTGCAGCATTGGGCTTTGCCACGCTCCATTCTGACTTAACAGCAATGGATGGCTATTCGCTAACAGAGGTGCAAATACAGCACAAAAAATTAATACTCCGATCCAGAGCAAACCTAATCGAGCGCCCCAACGGCTGAATGTATCGCGCAAAATTTGTGCGACATAACCGCTGCCTTTTTCGGGCAATCCTGAATCAGTCATAGCTCACCCGAGGATCCGCCACTGCGTAACAGAGATCTGCAATCAGATAGCTAAACAGAGTCAAGACACCACTGATCAGTGTAATTGATAATATCAGCTCACGATCCCGCCCCTTGACAGCTTCAATCGCCAGCTTTCCCATGCCATCAATACTGAAAATAGCCTCAACAATTACTGAGCCTGCTAGCAAACTGGGCAACAGAGTCGCTGAAACTGTAATCAACGGCAACAAGCTGTTACGAAATACGTGCCGCCATAAAACATCTCGCTCAGCCAAACCTTTGGCGCGTGCAGTACGTGCATAATCGGCAAGTAGATTTTCCAGCATTGCAGTTCGCATCAATTTCGCCAAAAAGGCGAAGCCGCCATAAGTCAAACAGAGCACAGGTAAAATCAGATGCCAAAGACGATCCAGCAAAAAACCTCGTACAAATTCATCTTGCATTAGAGTACACGCCAACAATATGCCGAGAAAAATACCCAGCAAACCCATCAAGCTGGTACGCAGCGCAGTAAAACTTGTATAACCAAGCAAACCTAATAGAACAGAGCCGCTCACACCGAGTAAAACAGACATGAATAGAGTGCCTGCATTCACATCACTGGCCATCATAAAACCCAGAATGCCGCCCAACCCTGCCATCATGGCCATTCTTATGGAGCGTTTTGCATATTGGCTCAATGCAACCAGCGATAATAATCCTATCACCATAAAAAACATCAACAGCAAAACATCCCACATAGATCCCCAATGCGGTAGAAATGGCATATCCAAGGCTTCACGGTCGCTGAGACCCGCGGTCGGAAACCATTGCCAATACTGATCACTGGCAAAAAAACCGATCAACAGCACACCCGCCAACATTGTTGGAATAGACCACAACCCCAGCATTGCAATACTGGATGAGGTGTCAAATGATTTTCCACGCTGGGTTGCGGCGCGCACCCCGACTGCAATAGAGAGCAGATAGATAATGGGCAGAGAAAGTACATTGAGGAGCAACGTAATCGGCACACGTTCTTCGATTAAATCCAATACAGAACGGCCGTAACGAAAGCTCATACCTAGATCGGAGCCTTTAAAAAGTGAGAAGCCATTGACGCTATTGTTTTCATCAAAGGTAAAGCCAATAGGGGAGATATTATTGAGCCAACGCAAATATTGCATAGGAGCAGGCTGATCCAGCCCGTACAGACGATTGTAATAATCCTCCATCGCCTGCTTCGCTTGTGGCTCCATATGGCCTTCAATCAGACTCTGAGCACTGATACCACCTGGTGCGGCGGCCATGACCGTAAATACAACCAGGGTGATGCCCAGCAAAGTCGGTATCATCAGTAATAAGCGGCGCAAGATGTAGCTATACATTTATAATTCAGTTTATATATTTTTGGTTGTTTTTAACTGCTTTGCAGTTTAGCAGTGATGCATTGTTTTTTCTTCAATTGAATCAAAATCGAGTAGTCGTTGACAAGGTGTGTCTAGTGTTAAATGTTGATTAATGTTGATTAATGTTCTAGTGAAATTGCCGATAACTACTTGCTAATGTCAATATAATTATTGACAAACTGGCATTTTCCGTGTGAAAATTAAAAAAAGTAGAGCGTATAAACGGAATGGTTGAACAGGCTAGCACTCCCCCGCCGAGAAATCGGTCTTTACCCAAGAGTAAGGATTAAAAGAGGTTCCGATTAGTTTAGAAGCCCCTGTTTTTCAGGGGCTTTTTTATTGTGGTTGTTTAATCACTTTATTCACATGAGTATTATAAACAATGACTTTGAAACCTATCGGCTTTTTATTTTTTCGCTCTTGTTCATGGTCTTTACTACGAACATATGCACTTTGAACATATAAATTAATTACACCTTTTTTCTTTGATTTAGAAAGAGTAAAGTAGACTTCATATTTTTCTGTTACTCCTTCATCACCCATCACATCAACTGTGAAAAAATTGCTATTTTTTGCATGGTAACATTTACGGTTCTCTAGGCTTTTTATAATATATGGAAGTTTCTTAGACCACTCATAACGTTCAAAACAAAAGACTCTTGTTTCTCTATTATCACTATATAAATGCTCTTTTTCTATCACTTCACCATTAAGTTGTTTTCGAGAGAAACAATGAAGACTAAAAATAACCTCTAGTGAATACCGTTTTTCTGGATTATGACCTTTTGCCTCTTGAACAACAGTGAATGCAAATGGCTGCAAATGTCCTAATTCATAGATTTTATTTTTATATATAAATGGATTCCACATAATGCCTAATTACTGCCCTGTATTTCTATAACCGTTAATTAAACAATTTTTGAATAAAAAATAATTTCTTTGCTATTGGGTATAGATTAGATATTATTTGAGCCCATTCGCAGTAGTGCAATAATTATTAAAAGGCAGTTTCTCATAAATGGCTACCCGTGTTTTTAACCTTAATAATGTTCCCGATGATGAACTCGAAGAAGTTCGAGAGCTGTTCAATCAACATCACATCGACTTTTATGAAACACCCGCAGGGCGCTGGGGCATCTCATCCCCTGCGCTATGGATTAAAGATAAAAAGCAACATGCTCAGGTCAAGAAGCTTTTAGCTGAATATGCGATTGAACGCGCCTCGCGTAAACGTTCAGAATATGAAGAACTTAAAAAAGAGGGGCAACAAAAAACAGCTTTTGATTTAATCAAAGAAAAACCGCTCTTTGTTGCCATGTATGCCGCCATTCTCGCATTGATCATCTACCTTTCAACGCTACCCTTTGTTCATTTTTTCAAATAGAAATTTTTATCATCCATTAGCCACACTTTGAATCGCCACAATTTAGGCAGGTTAAACAGCCGTCCATTTTAATCATGGCTTTGGTATTGCATTTTATGCACAGCTCAGAACCCGCTGGAAAATCACTGTCACTATTTTTTTCACTTTTACTCTGCACTGCTTCTAATTGCGCACGCTTTTCAGCAATCATTTTTTTCTGGTGCTCATCAAGATCTTCATCTTGAATCATGCCGATCATACGCAGGTGGGATTCAATCGCATCGCCAATTTCAGCCACTAATGATGGCATGAACTGGCCACCTTTCTTGAAGTATCCACCACGCGGATCAAACACAGCTTTTAGTTCATCGACTAAAAATGTAACGTCTCCTCCCTTTCGAAATACCGCAGAAATGATTCGTGTCAGCGCGACGATCCATTGAAAGTGATCCATATTTTTGGAGTTAATAAACACTTCAAAAGGACGACGCAATTCGTGTTCGGTACCTTGATTCAGAATAATGTCATTGATCGTGACATACAGCGCATGCTCGGAGAGAGGTGTTTTGATTTTATATGTTGAACCGACCAGCATTTCAGGGCGTTCAACTTTTTCATGCATCTGAATGACATCAGCTACACTGTTTTCTGCAACAGATTCCACTTTTACATCATCTGCAGATTTAACTTTGTAACCTACGATTTTACTTTTTAATTTAACAGCCATCATTAAAGCTTCCCGTAATAACCTTCTTTAAGCGCGTCATAAAGATTTGCAGCGGTATGTATTTCACCGTCATACTCCACCTCTTCATTACCTTTCAAATCAACCTGGTCACCATTTTCCAAGGTAAAGCTGTAGGTTGTATTTTCCAGGTCAGCCTCTTTAACCAGAACCCCTTGAAATGCTTCTGGGTTAAAGCGAAATGTTGTACAGCCTTTTAATCCTTTTTCATATGCGTATAGATAGATATCTTTGAAATCTTCATAGGCATAATCTGTTGGCACATTTGCCGTTTTTGAAATGGATGAGTCAATCCATTTCTGTGAGGCTGCTTGAACATCCACATGCTGTTTTGGTGAGATGCTATCCGCTGTAATAAAATAATCAGGCAAGCTCTCTTCAGGCTTGTCTGCATCAGGCATGGCTTTATGGTTGATCAGCTCACGGTACGCTAATAACTCATATGAACAAACATCGATTTTCTCTTTTGTTTTTTTGCCTTCGCGAATCACATTACGAAAGTAGTGATGCGCAAATGAGGGCTCAATACCATTGCTGGCATTATTGGCCAGAGAGAGTGAAATGGTTCCTGTCGGTGCAATTGAACTATGATGCGTGAAACGTGCGCCTACTTTGCTCAACTCTTCAACCAGCTCGGGAGCTAGTTTCGCAATCTGTTGCATATAGCGGCTGTATTTGGCATGTAGCACTTTACCTTGAACGGCATCGCCCACTTTCCAGCCATCATCAGCCATTTCCGGACGTTTGAGAAGCATCTCATCGGTCACTGCAAAATTTTCTTCTAAAACAGGTGCAGGGCCTTTTTCTTTGGCTAAATCTAACGCTGTTTCCCAACCGATCAGTGCAAGCTCTTGAGTCACGGTTGAAGTAAACTCCAATGAATCTTCACCACCATATTTCATGCACAACATAGTGATTGTAGAACCTAAGCCCAAATAACCCATGCCGTGCCGACGTTTACTTTCAATTTCATGGCGCTGCTGTGGCAGTGGCAATCCATTGATTTCAACCACATTATCAAGCATACGTGTAAATATGCGAATCACTTTACGATAACTATCCCAATCAAACTCAGCTTTGTCAGTAAAAGGGTTCAAGACAAATCGTGTCAGGTTAATTGATCCTAGCAAGCATGAACCGTAAGGCGGAAGCCCCTGCTCACCACAAGGATTCGTAGTACGAATATTCTCGCAAAACCAGTTATTGTTCATCTCATTGTATTGGTCAATAAGAATAAAACCTGGCTCTGCAAAATCATAAGTAGAAGTCATGATGACATTCCACAAGCGCTGCGCCCGAATTGTTTTATACACTCGACAAGCGACTTGCCCAGCATCATTGGCAATAAACCCCTCTGTAATAGGCCATTCACGCCAGATCACCTGAGATGAGTCATCAAAATTTATATTATCTGTTTTTGACTCTTTTTCAGAGATTGGAAATGCCAGTTTCCATTCTTCATCATTTTTTACCGCTTCCATAAACTCTTTGGTAATCAACAATGACAAATTAAATTGACGTAGACGACCATCTTCACGCTTGGCACGAATGTAATCAAGCACATCGGGATGTCCCACATCAAATGTACTCATTTGCGCCCCACGCCGGCCTCCTGCTGAGGAGACGGTGAAACACATCTTGTCGTAGATATCCATAAAAGAGAGTGGCCCCGACGTATAAGCGCCAGCGCCGGAAACATACGCCCCTTTCGGGCGCAGTGTTGAAAATTCGTAACCGATACCACAACCAGATTTTAGTGTTAAACCGGCTTCATGCACCTTATTTAAAATATCATCCATTGAGTCATGAACGATGCCAGATACAGTGCAATTAATTGTCGAAGTGGCAGGTTTATAGGCTAATGCACCTGCATTGGAGATAATACGGCCTGCAGGAATCGCACCATGGCGCAATGCCCATAAAAACTGCTCAAACCATTCATCACGCTGACTTTGAGTCTCTTCCACATCAGCCAAAGCACGCGCAACCCGTTTGTAAGTATCGTCAATCGTACGATCGACAATATCGCCGTCTTTAGATTTTAAGCGGTATTTTTTATCCCAAATATCTAATGATGCTGACTGCATCGGGACTTCAGTCACAGGAACAGTATTTAATTTAAGAACAGCGCCTTTCATTGGATGGATATCCTCACTAACAATTCACAAACAAAATTTCCATTTATATACTTTTAAACTTTATTAACCATAAAATATATAAGCATTAAAACCTATACATATTGTGTTAACCGAGATAAAAACACACACTATATTGTGGAAAGAAGTGAATTATACCCAAAAATAAATTTAATAAAAGTCTGTTTTTTTATTAAAATGAGTGGTATAAAAGGAAAAATATAGAGCAAAAAGTCATGAAGCTGTTTTTAAATTAATAACATTGCCAGGCTGTTTCTCACCTGTAACCCGATGCATTTCAGGCACCAACTGTTCAAGTGAATTCATCATAATTTTTTCTTCATAGTCCTTGGCTGCAATATGCATGATATCAATTTCATTATTGAGCCAATCCCAATCAACTTTTTTTGCCTGTGCTAGCAAAATCTTATCATGACCCGTTGGACTCAGGTTTTCCTGTTCATAAAATAGCTCTTCATACAGTTTTTCACCTGGGCGTAATCCAGTGTAGATTATTTTCACATCTTTACCTGGTTTTTTACCAGAAAGAATAATGAGCTGTTCAGCCAGATAACTGATTTTTACAGGCTCGCCCATATCCAATACAAAAATCTCTCCACCCTTCCCCATGACACTGGCTTCCATAATAAGCCGACATGCTTCGGGAATAGTCATGAAATAACGTGTAATTTCGGGGTGAGTCACAGTCACCGGTTCACCGGCAGCAATCTGTTTTTTAAACAGCGGAACCACACTTCCAGCCGACCCTAATACATTACCAAAGCGCACGGTAATAAAGTGAGTTTTCGAGCGTCGGTTCAGTGCCTGACAATAGATTTCAGCGGCACGTTTACTTGCTCCCATCACATTGGCAGGGTTGACCGCTTTGTCCGTAGAGATCATTACAAACGTCTCACAACCCCACTCTGAAGCCGCGCGTGCCATTGTACGTGTACCACTCACATTATTAATAATCGCTTGCCGTGCCTGATTTTCCAAAATAGGCACATGTTTATAGGCTGCGGCATGAAATATCACATCGGGTTTGCAACGTTTCATAACGTGATCAACAGTGGCTTGATCACACACATCCCCAAGACAAGCATGCAGCACAAACTCAGGGTACTCTTGGCGTAATTCCATCTCAATGCTATATAAGTGATATTCAGAGCGCTCATAAAGTATTAATGCTGCAGGCCCCAACCGACACACCTGGCGACAAAGCTCAGAACCAATAGACCCTCCCGCACCTGTAATGAGCACAGTTTTTCCCGTCAATCCTTTACTAATACGCCTCCAATCCAAAGTAATCGCATCCCTGCCCAACAAATCTTCCAGCTTAACTTCACGCAGTGCTTCCAATACAGTACGATCCGAAGAGAGATCCTGCAGCCGAGGGAGCGTTTTAAATGGAATATCAAGCTGTTCACACAGGTCAACAACACGCTGCATTTCACTGTTTGTTGCTGTTGGTATCGCAATCATCACCAAATCAACAGATAATGTTTCCACAATGTTGGACAGATGATCGACATCCCCCATCACTTGGGTTCCATGCACACTTGCACCTTTCAGGCGAGCATTATCATCTAAAAAACCAACCGGCAAATAACCATCATCACGCCGCATTTCGCGCACCAACATCTCTCCTGCTCGTCCAGCCCCCAAGATCAGCACTCGCTTGCGCTGTGAAATATTGCTCCACTGCAACTTTTGATCACGGTAAATACGATAGATTAAACGAGGAACTCCAAGAAAAAGCGTTAAATAGACTGCATAAAGTGCCAATACGGAGCGAGGCACGCCGTCCAAACGAGTAAACAGGAACAGCACCAGACTAATCGCTAAAGTACCAATAGCGACAATGCGAATAATACGCCACATATCAGGGACACTGCTAAAACGCCATACCCCCCGATACAAACCCACTTTCCACAATACAATTCCCTGCACAATGAGTACAGCAGGCAATGCCTGTAACATGGCCTGAATTTCTACGCCGCTTAATGAATACTGATAACGTGTCAGATAAGCCGCTGCCCACGCCAATGACACCATCAAGAAATCATGGGAAATTACAGAAATACGTTTGTAATCTGCTTTCATTTTTAGTCTCTACACCATAAATAATTAGGCACTATAATAACATGCCCATTATAAATACCATGTTTTGCACATAAATTCTGTGAACAACGAGACCAGACAATCAAAAACCGACTGAAGTCTATGCAAGATCCAGCTTTTTCAAACGATAACGCAACGCACCAAAACTGATACCCAACAACTTAGCTGCTGCCGTTTTGTTATAACGCACCTGCTCCAATGCTTTTATAATGGTCTCTTTTTCCACAGAATCGACCATTAAATCCAAATTACCTGATGCTACTTTTTGTGTCATTTTATTTAAACCATGGCCTGTATTTATCACTTCAGACTCAGGGAGCAGCAAATCTTCAAGCTCAATTTTATCCCCTTCTGAAAGTGTCATTGCACGCTCGAGAATATTTTCCAGCTCACGAACATTTCCGGGAAAAGAGTAGTTTTGCAGTGCAGTCAAAGATTGTTCAGACAGCAGTGACGGTGCGCTATTGAACACTTTTGCCAAACGAATTAGAAAATGATCCACCAATAATGAAATGTCTTCAGGACGTTTACGTAAACTTGGCACATGCAACTCAATCACATTAATACGATAAAACAGGTCTTGTCGAAAACAACCATTTTCGACCAGCGCTGACAGGCTCTTATGTGTTGCACATAAAATACGCACATCAACCGACTGCTCTTTTTGTTCGCCGACGCGGCGAACGGCCTTCTCCTGAATTGCCCTGAGCAACTTCACTTGCATTTGTAACGGTAGATCAGCCACCTCATCCAAAAATAGTGTGCCGCCATTCGCAGCCTGAAACAGCCCTTCTTTATCTGATACAGCGCCCGTAAAGCTTCCTTTTTTATGCCCAAAAAATTCACTCTCCATCAACTCCTGTGGAATTGCTCCACAATTCACTGGAACAAAAGAGAAGTCACTTCGTGCACTCTTTTCATGAATCGAGCGTGCCACCAGCTCTTTACCTGAGCCTGATTCGCCACTAATATAAACAGGTGCCTGACTGCGTGCCAGCTTATCAATCATCACTCGTGTTGACTGGATGGCCGCTGACTCTCCGAGCAGCTCAAGTGTTGGATTTTTATTTATAGATAAAGTTTTCGGGGTAATCTCCAGAGAAAGCTTGAGTGCTGTTTGCACAAGATTACGCAGAACCTGTAAATCGACAGGCTTTGAAACAAAATCAAATGCACCGGCTTTAAGTGCCTCAATCGCAGAAACCATACTGCCATGTGCAGTAATCACTGCCACAGGCAGATCAAAAAAATATTTTTGTATATGTTTCACCAAGTCAATGCCATTCCCATCGGGCAAGCGCATATCAGTCAAACATAAATTAAACGTATAGTTTTTAAGTAAGTGCTTCGCTTCAGCAAGATTTTTTGCTGAATGGCATAAAATTTCCATACGTTCCAGAGTTAACGCCAATAACTCTAAAATATCCGGTTCATCATCAACAATCAGCACGATTGGTTGACTCATAGACCACCTCCCTATGTTTTTATCCTTTCTTAAGCGTTCTTCTAATATCCGCAAAAGTAATACGAAAACAACTTCCACCACCGGAAGCTGGTAAATAATTTAATCGAGCCTGATTTGCTTCGCATAAGCCACGAGCAATGTATAACCCCAACCCCGTCCCTTCAACTTCTTTGGTAAAAAAAGGCTCAAATATACGCTCAACTTCTTCAGAGTTCACACCCGAACCAAAATCAATAAGATCTAAATAAGGTGTATATGACTCCTCAGTAAAACCCACTCGTAATTCAAGTTTTGCCGCACCCTCGCTGGGCTGAGTATAACGCAAACCATTATGACAAATATTCCACACCACCTGATACAGCTGTGTTGAATCAAAATAAACATCAACAGGATCGGCCTCAAAAATTGTAACAATATCCTGCAAGGGATCAAGATGCTGAGCCAAACAGAACTCTTCCATAAACTGTACCAGCCAGGTATGTAAATCAATATGGACAGGCCGAGATTGGCCACTACGGCTCAATTGTAAAATATTTTCAACAATTGTGTTCACTCGTAATGCATGATTGCGAATAATTTCAGTCAGTCGCAGGTCACTTTGCGACAAGTCGGGAGCTTCCGCCAATAGTTGCCCTGCGTGACTGATTGCTCCAAGTGGGTTACGAATTTCATGGGCAATACTTGCAGTCAACTGCCCAAGCGATGCCAGCTTAAGTTGCTGTGCCTGCTGTGCCATTGCCGCCATGTCTTCAAGAAAAATCAGTGTTCCTGATATCTGCTGATCTGCCCCCAAACGAGCAAAATGCGGTAACAGATCAGTAGACATTTCATTGGCGCGAAATGTACTTTCTCTATCAATTTCATCTGTTTTCCAAGCATTTAGTCTAGATGAAAGCGCAGGGCATATTGCGGCTAGCAGAGTCCCTTCTACATCCTCCTTCAAACCCAATTGATGACGTGCAGACTCATTGACCAAGTGCACCTGATCCAGGCGATTTAATACAACAATACCGGTTTGCATTTGTTGAATGACATACTGGGTCAATTGAACCATATTAGCAAGATCACTGCCTCGCTCCAACGCCAGTGCTTCACTCTCACGCAACTTATTAGCAAGAAGGTGACTCGCTAAAGAGACCACTAAAATAACGAGCGCCAGCATTCCCGACTGCGCCAGACTTGTACTCGGCTGAGAAGTCAAAATTTGAGTATAAAACTGTTCGCCTAATACGATCAAACTGGCAAATGAAGCAAAAAACAGCACAGCCTGCATACTCATAATCAGGCTACTGCCCGCCATCGCCACCACAAGCAACACCCCCCAACCACTTCCAGCGCCACCCGCAGCATGCATAATGAACGTGATAAAAAGGATATCAATAACGGTCAGTGTATACACTTGACCCGTAAAATCAGGCCAACGCTTTAATACACTAAAGAGAGCGATAATACCGACTAAAAGATAAAACAGACTCACAGTAAACAGAATTGAAATGCCTGCATCCGCACGCAATTTCAATTCATTACCGTACAGTGTCATAAGTACAAAAATACAGCCGAGCGCTATGCGGTAGTAATTGAAGTACCACAGTGGTTTCCAGGTGGTGAGATCAGCAGGTTTTAGTAAATGGTCGTATGACTCGGTCTCAAATGATGGAGCAGACACGTAAAAAAATCACCGTTTAAAAACTGTTTTGTGGCACTTGGGACAAGGGGGAATATGACCCGTAGAGTGGAAATGCATCTCCTGACCGCAATCTACACAGTGCAGCGTACCTATTCCGGTCACTTCTCCAGTACGCCACTCACTCTGCTTGCGCGCACGTTCAGACAGCTTATCAAGCTCTTCGCGGGTATGGTCAGCCATGCTGGAAAACAGCTCAAGCACTTTTATCTCAATGAGCTCTAATTCAAATTTGAACCACTCGGATAACTGCGACTCTGTCTGCTTAAGGTAGTGCGCTGCATCATCCAGATCACGCTTCAGGTAGTCTGAAACTTTATTGGCTTCTTCCTGAGTCACTTCACCCAGCTCGACTGCTTTTTCACGAGCCGCCTGCAGAGCTTTTTGAACAGCGGGTGAGGTCTCTTTTTCAGCTTGATCAATCAACGCTTTAACCCGTTCCAGCATACGGTTATAAGCATGAACGAGCTTTTCAGTGTTATGGGTATTATTGTCAGTCATCACATCCACTCCCAATCTGCGTATAAAAAAACAGCTACACTCCGACTATAGCATTTTGCCCATAAAAAAGCCCCGACAATATCGAGGCTTTTGACTACAATCATGACGATGCATAAGCACAACAGGCTATT
Organism: Gammaproteobacteria bacterium; assembly: GCA_021648145.1. Classification (NCBI taxonomy): domain Bacteria; kingdom Pseudomonadati; phylum Pseudomonadota; class Gammaproteobacteria; species Gammaproteobacteria bacterium. The sequence goes on along the minus strand of JAKITI010000002.1, from coordinate 91,583 downwards.
ATTTATCCAAAATTATATTCCAATCATCCAGGCGAGACTGCATATCAGCTTTTAACTCCGCAATATCCCCTTCGATTTCAACAGACTCAATCGAATCTCCTTGTGAAATTTTATTAACGACAGCCATATCATCATCACTGACCACCGCACCAAAAACAGTATGTTTACCATCTAACCAAGGCGTGGCCACATGAGTGATAAAAAATTGGCTGCCATTCGTTCCCGGCCCTGCATTTGCCATCGAAAAAACACCAGGTTTGTCATGACGCAGCTCACTATTGCACTCATCTTCAAACTGATAACCAGGGCCGTCGCTACCTGTACCCGAAGGGCAACCACCCTGAACCATAAAATCAGCAATCACACGATGAAAGCTCAAATTATTGTAATAACCACGCTCAACCAGATTAACAAAATTTGCTACGGTTATCGGTGTCTGGTCTGCATAAAGTTTTAAACGGATTGTACCCTGACTGGTTTTCATCACTGCTGTGATATCACTATTTTCGCTCATTTGTTTTCCTTCTTATGGATTTAAAATTTTTTACTTTCATTTACTCTCAAGATAAGTATAGCCACTCATCCCCACTTTCAAGGCCTGCATAAAGATCGTTCGTTGATTATTGTCCAGTGAAGCCAATTTAACTTTTTCCTGGAAAATATCAAGCAGTTCATCAACATCAAACTGAACAAAATTCAGTACCGAATCGACCATATCGCCATCAGTCACCTGCGTCAAACAATAACCCCCATCATCATTGAGCTCTACATTCACCGAATGAGTATCACCAAACAAATTGTGCATGTCACCCAAAATTTCCTGATAAGCCCCCACAAGGAAAATACCTAAAAGATAAGGCTTATTTTTATCAGACAGGTCAATAGCATGAAGCGGCAAACTGCTTTCAATGCCCGCTTCATTCACATAATGGTCAATACGACCATCAGAATCACAGGTCATATCATGAATAATGCCACGCTGGGTGAGCCTTTCGTTTAACCGCTGCAGCGGCACAATCGGAAAAACCTGATCAATCGCCCATGCATCAGGCAGCGATTGAAACAGTGAAAAATTGCAAAAATATTTATCTGCCAGATTTTCATTCAACTCATCCAATACTTCACGATGAGCACGCAATTCAGGACGTAATAATGTCTGCACTTTTCTACACGTCGTAAAATAGAGCTGTTCAGCTTGCGCCCTCTGCTCCAGGGTCAAAACCCCATGAACATACATCGTCTGCGCTTCAGCCAAATAATGCACCACATCATGGTAAATTTCCAAGGCAGGATGTTCTGGCAATCTTTGCACCGCATTCCATAGGTCATGAATAATGCGTGGGTCATTTTTATTTGGTGACGACAATAAAGTAGTGCCCAACTGCTGCTCAACATCAATAACATTCGTCATCAGCATCGCATGGTGTGCCGTCATCGCTCTGCCAGATTCTGTGATAATATCGGGGTGTTTCAATCCGTGACTTTCACAAACTTCACATAAAATACGCACAATATTTTGAGCATATTCACGCATACTGTAATTCATCGAACAGAAGCTGCGTGAACGCGTTCCTTCGTAATCCACACCAAGACCACCGCCCACATCGACTACTCTAACATTAACGCCTATGCGGTGAAGCTCTGCATAAAAACGAGCGGCCTCATGCAAACCTCGCTGAATATCACGAATATTGGAAATTTGAGAACCCAAGTGAAAATGAAGCAGCTGCAAAGTATCAAGCATATTGGCTTGTCGTAACCGATCAACGGCTTCTAATATCTGCGTTGCAGAGAGCCCAAACTTTGCCTTTTCACCCCCGCTGTTTTGCCACTTCCCCATACCAGTAGCAGTCAAGCGAACCCGAACACCTAGCTTGGGAGTCACACCCAAGTCACGCGCCTCTTCAATCACCAGAGAAAGTTCAGAAAGTTTTTCGAGCACAATACATACATCATGACCAAGCAACTGCCCAATAAGAGCAAGACGAATATATTCACGATCTTTATAGCCATTACATATCACCACGCCCCCATTTTGCTCAGACAAAGCCAGCACAGCCATCAACTCAGGTTTACTCCCTGCTTCCAAGCCAACCCGTACACTGCAATCACGCAAGATCTCTTTCACAACACTGCGCTGCTGGTTGACTTTGATCGGATACACAGCGGTAAATTGCCCTTGGTATTGAACATCCACCATAGCCGATTCAAATGCAGTACAAAGCTTTTTTACACGCTGGTGTAAAATTTCAGGAAAGCGAACCAATACGGGCAGAGAGAGCCCTATGTTTGCAATATCACGGCTTAACGATACACAATCAATTGCTGCTGAACTTTCACTCCCTCTAGGGGTGGCAATTAAATGCCCTGCATCATTAATATCAAAATAGCCGCCACTCCAGTGACTGATACTGTACGTTTCACGTGCGTTTTGAATATTCCAGCTCATCATTTATGGAGTCATTAAGGATAAAATCACTTCAGCGATTATTGCATTTACCGATAAGAATCGAAACAGGGAAGACAAGGACGTATACTCATGGCGGAAAAATCACTCACTATTCAGGATCTTTCAATCACACTGGTTGAGCCTTCACCGACCCAGAAAAAAATCATATCCAACCACTTGGAGAGTTTAGGTGTCTCCCGCTCACAGTGGTTTCAAGAAGGTGCGGCATGCCTGGAAAATCTAAAAACATCATTCAAACCTGATTTAATTATCAGCGCGATGTACCTGCCGGATATGAGTGGCACTGAACTCGTACAATCACTTAAAAATGACCCTGAGCTTGATGATATTCCATTCATGCTTATCTCCAGTGAAATATCTGACTATTATCTTGAACCAATCCGTCAAGCTGGTGTTGTTGCCATTCTGCCGAAACCTTTTGATCTGAATGAACTGCGCAATGCACTGTATGCTACTGTTGACTTTTTAGAGCCTGATACCAACGCACTTAAAGATTTTGATATTGAAGAGCTTCGTATTCTTCTCGTGGACGATAGTTTGAGTGCTCGTAAACATATCATCCGAATTTTAAATTCTCTCGGCATTGAAAATATTACCGAAACCATCAATGGAAAAGAGGCTATAGATCAACTGGAGTCTGATTTTTTTGATCTGATTGTAACGGATTATAATATGCCAGAAATGGATGGCAGAGAGTTAATAGATTACGTACGCGAACAGAGCAATCAATCATCAATTCCTGTTTTAATGGTCACCAGCGATGCAAATAACAGCCACTTGGCTGGCATTAAGCAATCCGGTATTTCAGCCATCTGTGACAAACCTTTCGAACCTAAATTGGTTATATCACTGATTAAAAAAATACTCAGCGGTACTCCCCAAGCCAGCTGATATAACAACCAAGCCCTTTTACCTGGCAACTGACACCTTTTCAAAAGCAGCACACCCTTCCTTTGATGGTGCGCTGCTCTTTTGAACTATTAAAAATTTATTTGTTTTTTTTCTTATTTTTTTTAGCTTCCTTAATACCTTTCTTTTTAGCTGTTTTTTTCGCCGTCTTTTTCTTGGCGCTTTCATCCGCCTTTAATTGTTTAAGCTGTGAAGTGGCTTTTTTTAGACGATTTTCAGCTTTAATCACCAAATCTTGAGCTGCATGAGCTTGTAAAGATGCCTTGTTAGCTTTTGCTTCAGCTTTTTTAGCCGAGTCTAAAGCCTTTGCAATATCTTTTTGGGACTTTTTAATGATCTTTTTAATTCTTTTTTTAATTTTCAGTTTCTTTGCTTCTGAACTCATATTTTTTCTCCTGATAGTAAAAAATTCGTTTAAGCATAAAAATGCTAGCTAGAGTCGAAATACATAGCATGTATTTGTATGGCTATTTTATATATTTGTATCTGGCTGATTATAGTAATCAGTAGATTCGTCTTTCTCATGAATATTCTTTGCAGAGCCAGCAATAAGGGGGTCTAACTTCCCAACAACATCTGTATCCTTATTTGGGTAGCTCAATAGACTTAAAAAGTGACGCATACAGTTAAGGCGGCCACGTTTTTTATCATCTGATTTAATAACTGTCCAGGGAGCATCCTTCGTATCTGTATGGAAAAACATCTCCTCCTTACTTTTAGTGTAATCATGCCACTTACCAAGTGATGCCATATCAACTGGACTTAACTTCCATTGTTTCAAAGGATCTTTTTGGCGTGATTTAAAGCGACGAAACTGCTCTTCACGACTCACTGAAAACCAGTACTTAAAAACAATCAATCCAGAATTAACGAGCATTCTTTCAAATTCTGGTGTTTGGCGCAGGAACTCTAAATACTCGCGATCATCACAAAAACCCATCACCCTTTCAACACCCGCACGGTTGTACCAAGAGCGATCAAATAACACGATTTCACCTTTAGATGGAAGGTGTTGGATATAACGCTGGTAATACCACTGATTTCGCTCTCGAGCATTAGGCTTTTCTAATGCAATTACTTTTGCACCACGTGGATTAAGGTGCTCCATAAAACGCTTAATCGTTCCACCTTTGCCAGCAGCATCACGCCCCTCAAAAACAATGACAACCCGCTGTTTGGCATCTTGAATCCAACCTTGAGCCTTTAACAGCTCAATTTGTAACAAATGTTTCTCTCGTTCATAGGTCACCACATCCATTTTTTTATTGTAAGGATAGTTCCCATCTTCGTTCCATCTGATCTTTGGATTTCTAGCATTAAGATCAAATTTAATTTTTTTCTGGGTTTTATCCTCTACACCATGGCTATTTTCTTTTGCCTTTTTAGTCATAATTTTATTTCGACTCCTCACTAGATCAACAGCCTTTAAGATGAGTTTAATTATAACATACAAAAAATATTTTCACTCAATTTATCTCACTCTAAAATGGTCATAAATCCTAGATAATAAAGGGTCATTCAAAGTGATGCAGACGGCGGCTTTAGATTGACGCAATGAAACGAAGGGCGATGTTGTACGGAGCCGTAACGGACGCAGGACGGCCGGGGCAAAAGGAATTAGCTGTCATGTTAGTGAGTGAATTTTTGGCAGGGATGGCTGAGAGTTAATAGATTACGTACGAGAACAAAGCGATCAATGGGCCTGAATCTATTAATATTTTCTTCATTATTTTTTTGATCGTATTTTATTTTTAATGAGAACTTTTCTATCTTGTGAAAGGTTATCTTGCCCACTCGCATACTTTCCAAAAAGTTCTCTACCGAGCTCCCATGGGGATGGCCGTTCTAATTTGTCAAAAAATTCCGTGAGGCTTTTTCTTACCAACTCAGATTTACTGACACCTAATCGCTGCGCCGTATGATTGATTGTTTTTTCCAATTTAGGGTCAAGCCTAAGAGTGATCATATGCCTTCTCAATAATTACCGTATTACTCATTGTAATACAGCGACTGAGTGTCAACATTAATAAGGCACAACCTTGCCATCAAATGCGACAAATGCACCGAGCTCATACTCACCAATGCGTTGAATCACATCACTCATTCCTGCAATGGATTGAGTCACATCAATCAATCCACCGTGCCCCGTCATATCAGTACGCACCCAGCCAGGATGCAACGTAATCACCTGAATACCATATTCAGCTAAATCAATGGCCATTGATTTAGAAATAATCACCAGTGCCGCTTTTGCAGCTCGGTATGCGTAACAACCTCCACTGCTATTATCATCTGACGACCCCATTTTCGAGCTTAAATTAGCAATCGTACCCCGTGCTTTTTCGATACGCGACTTAAGGGCTTGCGCGACTCGTAGTGCGCCCAGACAGTCGATATCAAACACGGTCTTCATGGTTTCGGCTGTGACCGTTTCAAACGACTGATTAGCACCATAAATACCAGCATTGTTTATCAATAGATCCAGTGAATCAGGCAAGTCCATTTCTGCTAATGCCGCTGTCGTTTTGTCTTCCTGAACATCCCACCGTACGGCATGCAAACCAGGCGAAGTGATGTCAGCCAGCCCACCTAAATCACTGCGGTAACACGCCCAAACCTTATACCCCTGATCCAGATAGTGTTCAACAAACCCCAGACCAATGCCACGATTGGCTCCTGTAATTAGTACATTCATAATTTTTCTCCCGCCCAATCAGGCATCCAATATTTCCCAGCGAGCGTAAGCTTTAGCCAGCTCATCACCAATCACTGAAAGTCGGCTTGATGACTTGGCGATCACATCCGCTTCTTTTTTATAAAACTCTGGATCCGCCATCGCTTGGTTCAAAGACTTTTGCTCTTCTTCCAAAGATTCGATCAGTTGTGGTAAATCTTCTAGCTCTTGCTGCTCTTTGTAACTCAATTTAACAGGTTTATTGCTCTCTGGTTTAGGTTCTACTTGAGGTTTTTTTTGTTTCACTGGCGCTTTTATTTCAATCTGAGGGCGCTGTCTGAGCCAATCATCGTAACCACCCACGTATTCACTGATCTGACCTTCACCTTCAAGAATTAACGTACTCGTCACGACATTATTGAGAAAGGCACGATCATGACTGACCAGCAATAGTGTCCCTTGGTAAGCGACTAAGCGGGACTCTAATAGCTCCAGTGTTTCCACATCAAGATCATTGGTCGGCTCATCCATCACGAGAACATTAGCAGGCTTGGTAAATAATTTAGCAAGCAGCAGTCGATTTCGCTCTCCACCTGAGAGCGCTTTAACGGGTGTTCGAACACGCTCCGGGCTGAATAAAAAGTCCTGCAAGTAGCCCATGACATGGCGTGGTTTGCCATCAATCATCAGCTCATCGCCATTTTCAGCAACGTTATCTTGAACGCTTTTTTCTTCATCGAGCTGACTTCTTAGCTGATCAAAATAGGCCACTTTCAAACTGGTTCCCTGCTTGACACTTCCTGTTTGTGGCTCCAGTTTTCCTAACAAGATTTTTAACAGTGTAGTTTTTCCTGAGCCGTTCGGGCCAATGATGCCGATTTTATCACCCCGTATAATGGTAGTGCTGAAATTGTGCATGCAGACTTTTTCAGGATAGTTAAAGCTGACATTTTCAACTTCAACAACGACTTTCCCAGAGCGTGTCGCTTCTTGCATTTGTATCTTTGCCGTACCCGAACGCATGCGCCTTTCACCCGCTTGTTTACGCAATGCTTCTAACGCACGTACTCGCCCTTCGTTACGTGTACGCCTCGCTTTAATTCCCTGACGAACCCACACCTCTTCTTTTGCCAGCTTTTTATCAAACTCAGCGCGCTGTGATGCTTCGGCATCAAGCATCTCTTCTTTATGGCGTAAATATGCGTGATAATCACCCGGCCAACTGGTGAGTTGACCTCGATCCAGCTCTATCATTCGTGTCGCCAGATTTTGCAACAACATTCGATCATGAGTCACAAATAACAGTGCACCTTTATAACCCAACAAAAAGGCTTCAAGCCAATCAATCGAAGCAATATCCAGATGATTGGTCGGCTCATCCAGTAATAATAGATCAGGTTCGGTGACTAAGGCTTGTGCCAGCAAAACCCGCCGCTTAAGCCCACCCGAAAGCCCCGCAAATGAAAGTTCTGCATCCAGGCTGAGCCGAGTCAGCACTGAATCCACTCGCTGCTGCAACAACCATCCATCGTGCGACTCTAACTCATGTTGAACTTTCTCTAGCTGATCCAGCACATCCTCTCCAGCTTCGAGCTGATTCAACACTTCATGATAATCACTCAAAAGCTGTCCGACGTGCCCCAAGCCTGCCGCCACCACCTCATAAATAGATTGCTCAATATTTTGCGGCACTTCCTGAGCGAGCTTTGCAATTTTTATACTCTGAGAACGCTCAATCACGCCGTCATCGGCTACAATTTCACCAGCGATCAGCTTCATCAGGGTCGATTTACCCTCACCATTACGCCCAATCAAGCAGAGCCGCTCACCCGTATTGATCTGAAAGTTGATATGATCAAGCAACAATGGGCCGCCATAACTAACACAAATATTTCTTAAATTTAATAATGCCATAGTGTTTTTTTTATCTATAAATTAAACTGACGACATTCTGCCTGTAACTGTCACTTAAATAAAGGGAACATAAACCGATGTCTGAACTGTTAATGCTGCAAAAAATGCGACGCTGGTACTCCAGCGCCATTGGCCAGCATGTACTGGAAACAGAGCAGATATTAATTGATGAAGCTCTTTCCAAACTATTCGGTTACGAGCTACTTCAAATTGAACATTTAACGAGCAGGGACTTGCGTCAAGCCAGCCAGATTAAGCATCACACAACTCTATCTACTGATACAAAGCACCCCGATAAAGCGATTAATGTCTATGGCCGCTATGATGCACTTCCTATCACCACCGATACAATTGATGTTGTACTGCTTCATCATACTCTTGAACTCACGCAATCGCCCGACCTAATTTTGCGTGAAATAGACCGAATATTGATTCCTGAAGGGCACGTTGTTATCTGCGGATTTAACCCGTATAGCCTGCTCGGACTGTGGCAAGTATTTTCAAAACAAAAAACGAATGCCCCTTGGTGTGGCCACTTTCACGGAGTATCTCACATTAAACAATGGCTGAAAGAAGTAGGTTTTGATATTATCGAACAACACAACTACTGCTTTCGCCCCCCCCTTCAGCAACAAAAAATAATGCAAAACCTGAAAATTCTCGAATCAACAGGTGCGCGTTGGTACCCTCAATGCGGCGGTGCATATATGTTAGTTGTAAAAAAACGAGTGATCACCTACACACCGATCAAACCTCGTTGGTGGCCACAAAAAGCACTGGCTTCAAGCCTGACTCAGCCAACACTGAGAAATTACAAAACAGATAATAAAGAGTGAATTCTATGGTTGAAATTTTTACTGATGGCGCATGTCGTGGCAACCCTGGCCCAGGGGGCTGGGGAGCCATATTAAAATATAACGGCCATGAAAAAGAGATTTTTGGCGGTGAAAACCACTCAACCAATAATCGCATGGAACTCATGGCGGCCATCATGAGTCTGGAATCACTCAAAAAACCCTGTCACGTACAACTGACCACGGATTCAAAATATGTCAAAGATGGCATTAGCCAGTGGATTGTCAACTGGAAAAAGCGTGGTTGGAAAACGGCCAATAAAAAGCCTGTTAAAAATGATGATTTATGGCGCCGTCTTGATGCCGCAACAAGCATCCATGAAATTGAGTGGCTGTGGGTCAAAGGGCACTCTGGACACCCTGAAAATGAAAAAGCAGATGAACTGGCCAACAGAGGCATTGATCAACTCACATTGTGAATGATACTCCAAAATCAAAACTTTATTAATATTTAAACCAAGCGCTCATGACTAAAATAAATAGTAACTCAACACACAATAAAAATTTATCCGTGGGAGTTTTAATCACTAATTTAGGAACGCCTGATGCGGCCACCCCTAAAGCAGTACGTCGTTACTTAAAGCAGTTTTTATGGGATCCGCGCATTGTTGATATACCACGCATCCCCTGGTGGCTGATCTTGCACGGCATTATTTTGCGTACACGTCCGCGTCGCTCCGCAGCACTTTACAAATCAGTATGGACGGATGAAGGCTCACCTCTACTTGTCATATCCCAAGCACAAAAAGATGCGCTGCAAAAAAAACTGGGAGATACAGTCAAAGTTGAACTCGGAATGCGTTATGGCAATCCATCCATCCCTTCTGCCCTCGAAAAACTTAGGCAGCATGGAGTAAAGCGCATTATTGTTTTACCGTTATACCCTCAACATTCATGCACAACAGCGGCATCGACTTTCGATGAAATCGCGAATACATTCAAAAGTTGGCGTAACCTGCCTCACCTGCAATTTATCAGCCGATACCACACCCACCCCAAATATATCAGTGCATTATGCAATTCAATCCAGGAGCATTGGGCAAAACACGGTCAAGCAGAAAAATTAGTACTCTCTTTTCATGGTTGCCCCAAACACCACCACACTCAGGGCGACCCCTATTATGATGAGTGCCTGGAAACAGCACAAAGCGTTGCAGAGCAGCTTAAGCTGCCCAAAGAGCAGTGGGTTGTGACATTTCAATCACGCTTTGGCCGAGCAGAATGGCTAAAACCCTATACTGACGAAACACTTAAAAAGCTCGCTCAAAGTGGCATCAAAAGCCTTGATCTTGTCTGCCCAGGGTTCAGTGCTGATTGCCTGGAAACTCTCGAAGAAATTGCTGTGGAAAACAGAGCATATTTTATTGAGTCAGGTGGTGAAAAATATCATTATATTCCAGCACTTAATAGTAGACCGGACTTTATAGAGGCCATAGCTTCACTGGTTTCAGCTCAAACTTAAAAGTTATTAATAATAAAGATCTCCTACCCTTTGTCGATACTCCTCTTGACGGAACACTCAAGAAACAAAAGTGCATATACCAATGCAGCAGCCCCCGAAGGAGACCCCCTTGAGCGAAGAAAACATGCAGCTCATACTTGATTCAACTGACAAAGGAATCATCTCTATTGATGCGACTGGAAAATGTACCTTTGCTAATAAGTCTGCACAAAAAATGCTGGAACGCACAGAAGATGAACTTTTAGGAAAAGAGATCATTAAATTAATGTGCCAGGAAAAACCGGATGGTCAATGCCTTCCACTTCATGAATCACGTATTTCCAGCCTATTTTTAAGCGGACAAGGGTGCACCGTTGATGATGAACAAATGTACCGTGAAAATGGCTCCTCATTTCCCGTGGAGTACTCATCCTACCCTATAAAGAATAGTGGTAATATTGAGGGCGCAGTTATAACATTCAGTGATATCAGTGAAAGAAAGCGAGCTGAAAATCGCCTGTATCATTTGGCCAATTATGATGATCTCACCGAGCTCCCGAACCGCAACCTTTTTATGGACAGGCTACACCAGGCCATCACCCGATCCAAAAGAGACAATAAACAGATGGCTCTCGTAGTCATTGATTTAGATCAATTTAAAAAAATCAATGAGACTTTGGGTCATGAAGCAGGTGATCAGGTACTTCAAGAAGTCAGCTTGCGACTCTCCGACTGCCTTAGAAAATGTGATTCTATTGCACGTCTATCAAGTGATATATTTGCAATAACATTGGAGAGTATTGGCAAAGCAGACGATATTCATCAGATCGTAAAAAAATTACTTGAAAATATAAGTAAGCCTTTCAATCTAACGCACCATGAAATATACATCACGAGCAGTGCGGGAATCAGCATATATCCGACCGATGGAACAGAGCTCTCTATATTGCAGCGTAATGCCGAAGCTGCGATGTATAAAGCAAAAGAAGAGGGGCGAAATAGCTATCAATTTTACAAAATAGAGATGAATGAAAAGTCCTATCAGAGAATGATGCTCGAAAATAGCTTAAGACTTGCATTAGATAAGAATGAATTTTTACTCCATTATCAACCACAAGTTGATCTGAGTGATGGAAAAATCTTTGGGGCTGAAGCTCTATTACGATGGCAACACCCTAAACTTGGCCTTGTCTCTCCGGCAGATTTTATCCCGACCCTTGAAGAGACTGATTTAATTATTCCAGTGGGTGAGTGGGTATTAAAAACAGCATGTAATCAACTTAAAGATTGGCAAAGCAGTGGGTCGTTTCAAAATTTGCGTATTTCAGTCAACCTGTCAAGCCGCCAGTTTGTTAGGCCTGGCATAGTGGATACGATAAAACAAGTCGTGCAAAAAGCAGGTATAAAACCTCATCTGCTAGAGATTGAGATTACCGAAAGTACGATCATGCATAACATTCAAACAACCATTGACTCTTTAAAAGCAATCAGTGCAATGGGGGTCAGAGTTGCAATTGACGATTTTGGCATTGGTTATTCGTCTCTGGCTTATTTAAAACGTTTTCCCATCGATACATTAAAAATAGACCGTGCTTTTATACGTGACCTCACCATTGACTCCGACGATGAAGCCATTACTTCATTGATTGTTGCCATGGCTCGCAGTTTGAAACTTGATGTGATTGCTGAAGGTGTAGAAACCAATAATCAACTGTTATTTTTGAAAAATACAGGGTGCGACCATATCCAAGGTTTTTTATTCAGCAAGCCACTGCCGGAAAGTCAATTTAGAAAACTTCTTCAAGATGGCCGACGTTTATCATTTGAAGTTGAAACCAAGGAAGAGGGTCACCAGAAAAAGGATTTCTGCCCCGTTTTTTAAAAGCCAATATTGCTTTCTGTATTTAGCAATACAGATTATTTTGCCAAACAATACCGATTACGCCCCGACTCCTTAGCTTCATACAGTGCGTTATCTGCCAGCTTAATTAATTCATCAGGTACACTATCAGTAGGCAGCACTCCAGCAACACCCAAGCTAATTGACACATAATTGGCCGTTGCCGAATAATTATGCGGCAAAGCTAAATTTTCCACTTTTTGGCGTAATTTTTCTGCAATCAAGCCTGCCCCTTGAATATCAGTATTGGGCAATACAACCACAAATTCTTCACCACCATAGCGTGCAACCATATCTCCAGGTCGCCCCACAACCTCGGCCAGCGCACTGGCCACTTGACGCAAACAATCATCCCCTCCTTGATGCCCATAGTGATCGTTATACCCCTTAAAATGATCAATATCGATCATGACCAGTCCAATATTTGTTTTATCACGAATGGCACGATCCCACTCTTTTTGTAAAAATAGATCAAAGCTGCGGCGATTAGATATACCTGTCAAACCATCTTCTAATGATATTCGCTCTAACTCAGCATTTTTTTCTTTTAACTCTTTATGCACCACATCTAATGCTTGATGTGCCATATAGCTACGTGAATGAGCTCGAATCCGAGCAATCAATTCAATTTTTTCAGGGGGTTTAACCAGGTAGTCTGCCGCGCTGTTTTCAAAAGCCTCACTTTTTATTTTTGGGTCTTCTTTACTCGAAAGAACAATCACCGGCACTTTTGATGTCGCCGGGCTTTTATTTAGAAGACGTAACAGCGTCATACCATCAATATCTGGCATCACCAAATCCTGTAGAATGACTGTCGGCTGGTATTTTTCAGCAGCATTGATCGCATCCGTTGAATCCTGACAGTAATGAAAATCAATATCACTCTCTTCTGCCAGCATACGCCTGATACCTTCTGCAACAATCAGTTGGTCATCCACTAAAAAAACTCGCGGCCCAGGCACCTTCTCTTGCGTATTGTTATCCACCATTGCTCCTTTTCATTAATGCCGAACTAATCATTTCAACAGGCAATACATCTACAGCAGCCCCTGCTTCGATAGCCGCTTTTGGCATACCATACACAGCGCTACTCTCACGATTTTGTGCAATCGTATAACAACCTCTTTTACGTAAATTCAACAAACCTTTCGCACCATCCTGTCCCATGCCGGTGAGTAATACACCCACTAATTCTGATCTCCAATTTTTGACAACACTATTAAATAAAATATCGACTGATGGCCGATAAACTTCATCAACAGGCTCCGCCCTGTAACTGAGCTTACCCGCCGCTGTCATAATCATATGATCACCTGTTCCCGCAATCAAAACTGTTCCTGACATTGGAATATCACCACATTTTGCCAGCCGAACATGAACTTTACATTGTGAATCTAACCAACGTGCCAGGTCGCCCGCAAACTGAGCATCAACATGCTGAACCACTAAAATTGAAGCGTTATAGTTTTCAGGCAAGTCCGACAATATTTCCAACAATGCCTGTGGCCCTCCCGAAGATGCACCAATGACAATTAATGGAGAAAGATTATTAACTCTGGAGCCATCAAACTTTTCTGTAACGACTCGGGCTGGGTTCGCTTGAAGCGTATCTTTTGCATTGATCAAGACTTGAAGTGTTGCAATTTTTTTTAATAGATCATCTCGCCCTTGCCCATCACCATTCAAACCAAGCTCAGGCGTATTCACCGCATCCAAAGCTCCAGCTCCCATCGCTTCAAAGACTTGCGCCGAATGATGGTGTACTGAACTTGTTACCACTAAAATTGGACAGGGTGAATACTGCATAATTTTACGTGTTGCCTGAACCCCATCCATAACAGGCATGATTAAATCCATCAGAATCAGGTCTGGACAATTTTTTTGACATCGCTCGACTGCTTCAGCCCCATCATATGCCACCCATGCCACTTCATATTTTCCCGAAAAATTTAATACCCGACGTAAACTTTCCACCGCCATTTTCATATCATTGACGATGGCAATTCTCATACTGTCGCCTCACCAATGAGATCCAGAACCGCTTCTTGCAAGCTGTGATCATGAAAACTCCCTTTAGTCAGATAGTAGTCAGCACCCGCCTCCAGACCACGAAGCCGATCTTCTTCTCGATCTTTGTAAGAGACTACAATCACTGGAATATGAGCAGTGTTGGGGTTTCCTTTGATATATTTTACAAATTCAATACCATCCATTCTTGGCATATCAATGTCGGTGATGACCAAGTCGTAGCTGCCTTGGTTTACCATGTTCCAGCCATCCATACCATCTACAGCAACATCGACACGGTAGCCTGATGCAAGCAACAGGTTACGTTCAACTTCCCGCACTGTAATCGAATCATCAACAACTAAAACATGCTTAATTAGATGCTCATCTGCCTCTCTATTTCTACGCTCTGAGGAGATGGCACTGACTTGCCCACCATTAACAATCTTATTAATAGAGCACAACATATCATCTACATCCACGATCAAAACCGGGGAACCATCCTCCATTAATGCGGCAGCACTGATGTCTTTTATTTTTTTGAGTTGGCTGGGCATCTGCTGCACCACCAAATCCCGCTTTCCAATAAAACTATCGACAACTAATCCGTAAATACTCTTCTTTTCGCCTAAAACAACAACTGAAACCGTCTCTTGATTCGATATTAAATCACCCGGCAATTCAAGTAGCTGTGCCATAGAGATAACACCCACAGATCGCCCCTCTATATTGATAAATTGATGCCCTTCAATTTTTTCAATAGCGCTTTTATCCTTCTTGAATATCTGTTTTATACGCGCCAATGGAAAAGCATATGGCTCTTCTGAGACATAAGCAAGCAAACATGGAATCACCGACAGTGTCAGTGGAAGCTGCATATGAAAGCGTGTTCCTTCTCCTAAACGTGATGAAACACGAATTTGCCCCCGCATTTTTTGAACGACTTCATGAACCACGTCCATGCCAACACCACGGCCAGAAATTTCTGTGACATCCTGCTTGGTTGAAAAGCCGGGTAGAAACAGAAAATCATACAATTCAGTTTCTGATAGGTTTTTGGCCATGCTTTCATCGACCATTCCCTTCTGTAAAACTTTTGCACGTAAACTTTCGATATCAATTCCACCCCCATCATCCTCAATGACGATGGATAACATTCCCGCCTGATGAAATGCCGAAAGCCGTACAACTCCTTTTTCAGGCTTTCCTGATGCTTTTCGTACCTCGGGCATTTCAATACCGTGATCAACCGCATTACGTAACAAATGATTCAGGGGCGCTTCAATTTTTTCAAGAATATCCCGATCCAGTTTTGTGGCTTTTCCTTCTATTTCCAAGTTAACTGATTTATTTAATGAACGAGCAACATCACGCACCATGCGTGGAAATCCTTCCACACCATCAGAGAATGGACGCATACGACTTGTTACAACAGCCTGATGCAATCGGCTAGAAAGGTTAGTCGCATGTCGGTCGTACTCTTCCATTGCAGCAATCCGATCTGCTAACTCTCTGCGACACACCGCTTCTCTGCTTTGGATATCACGCAACAACTCATAAATTTCTTCATCATTCGTCGTATTACTCACCACACTCCACAACATATCAAGACGCTGGGCTAACCTGACATGGTGTTGTTTCAACCTGGACATAGACTCAACATAAGGTCGTAACCAGCGTGCTCGCACAATTGACTCGCCTGTTAACCCCATGAGCCGGTTAATTTGTGCAGTGCTCACCCGTAGCACAGAGGTGACCTCCTCTGCTTCTTCATCCACCACTTCAGGTGGAGGGGGATTTATTTTTTTTGGTAAAGAGTGTAGCTGCTTTACCTCTTGATCAGGCTCTCTTTTTTCAGGCTTGGCTTGAATAAGTCCAGGTGAATGACTCTGCTCCTCACTAACAAGCTTTTGCCTGACACTCTGCAAAGAAAGCAGCAGTGTCTCATACTCACTTTTATTATTATCCAGCCATTTATTTTCAGGTGTTTGAAGGTGCATAGTGAGGGCATCAATACTTTTAAATAAAACATCAATATCTTCAACAACCAGAGTAGCACCGCCCTCCTGTAAGGCTACAAAACAATCTTCCATCAGATGTGCGATATCAACGACTTCATTTAAACCCACCATGCGTGCAGCACCCTTTAAAGAGTGTGCTGCACGCATCAAAGCCTCTAAACACTTAGATGATGACTGCCCTTGCTCCAACTCTAGCAAACCACTACTTAATATACGGGAGTGCTCTTCAACTTCTAACTGGAACAACTCCAGCATTGATGCATCGCTCAGGCTAAGCTCATTCGGTAATGAATTAGGTTCGGAGTCAGGTGTTTCAAAGGGTTGTATTGACTCTAGGGCAACCCTCTCCTCCAGCATTTCACCCTTTTTTACCATCAATGCTCTTAAGCAAACCATCAGTTCATCATACTCACTCTGATGCTCAACCACCCATTTGTCTGCTGGGATTTTTGACTCTGAAATCTGGCTAATAAGGTCAATGCCATTTAATAAGAGGTCAATATCCTTTTCATCCAGGTTCACCTCGCCTGACTGAACGGCTACAAAACAGTCTTCCATTAGATGAGCAACATCAACAACCTCATTAATTCCAACCATACGAGCCGCTCCTTTAATAGAGTGCGCCGCTCGCATCAAAGATTCCAGACATTCAGAGGATGGTTCCCCTTGCTCCAACTCCAGCAAACCATTACTAATATCGGGTGCATGTTGCTCCACTTCCTGACGGAACAGGTCTAACATGGAAGAATTATGTAACTCTTCTTCATGCATTAGACTAACGCACCTCTTTTTTCAGTGAGTTCAATAGCTTTTGGCCATCAAGACAACCAACATGAAATATATTTTTGCCTCCTGTTTCACTATGCAAATCCAGCATTCCTTTGAGATAACTTGAAGCACAGTATGTCGCTGTTGAAGGGGCGTGATATATTTCTGAGGGCGCGTAGTGATAAATGCCTTTAATCTCACTGACAGGAAATACATATTGTCCCTCGTCACCGGAAAAAACAATGAATCGTTTATATACCTTTTTTTCACTTACTTCCGCTCTTTCTTGCTTATCTATTCCTAATAAGCGCCCGAGTGAAATGCATATCAATAGTTCCCCATGCACATTCACCAGCCCTTTCAAACTACCATACCTTCTATGTGGTAGTGTATGCACTTTACGCATACAAATAACCTCTTTAAAAAATATTGTCGGCAATGATAACCACTCATATCCCAAGCGAAAAATAACAATAGATTCTGTTTTATAGTCCTCAGTTTCATGCTCTTTAGCAATTACTTTTTGCAACTCATCCAGATAACCGCTGGGGGGCTCGCGCTCCAATAAATGGCGGCCAGCCTTAGAGTAAACCTTACAATTCCTACAATGAATTACCTTTTTTAACTCTGAACAACGTTGTTTTTCTCTACCCCATATACCAATATGGTTCCAACAATCATTCACTTTTTTTTCTATTTTTTCCATATTGGATTGCTGAGTCATACTTTTTTCTCAGCAATACGTGTCGCACGCGAGCGGTACACTTTAGCCGCTGTAGAATCACCCCGTCGCTCCGCATAAATAGCCAAATAAGTGAGTGCCTCATAATGCTTTGGATTTAAATAGAGTGTTTTACAAAATAGATCGTGTGCTTTAGCCCACAGCCCTTCCACATCAAGAATCACCCCCATTAAATAATGAGCAGAGATAGAAACACTGTTTTTTTCTAAAAATTGCTGACATAATATTTTTGCTTCATGCAGCTCACCTTGATCGGCTAATTTCTGAATACTCTCGATAACCTCCTCATCCTCAAGCACATACGCACCCTTTATTTTTTTTATCTGTAATTTTTCAGCTTTCCTCAGTGATGCAAACGAATTTTTATATGAGTTATTGGAAGGAAATTTTTGGATCGTCGGAGTTACAGGTTTTAATTTAATGGGTTCTTGTTTATAAAAAGCAAAAGCACTGGGGTAAGAAACCGGGGTAAAGGGTTGATTCATTAACGCACTAACATCTGCATAACCAACAAACAACACGCCATTATCAATTAATAGTTGACTGAGATGATTAACAACCTTTTTTTTAGTTTTATCATCAAAGTAGATCAATAGATTTCGGCAAAAAACAATGTCATAACGGCCTGATTTTTTGATGAAATCATCATCAAGAACATTGCCGTAATTGAATGAAACAGCATTTTTTACAGCATCATCCAATTGATAGCTGCTCACTACTTTTTTAAAGTAGTGCTGATACTGATTAATAACATTTCCACGAAAAGAGTGCTGCGAATAGTGACCTTTTTCTGCATAATCTAAAACCCCTGTATTAATATCCACAGCATCAATTGAAAACTGATGCGGCTTCATACCACACCCTAGTAGCGTCATCGCGACAGAGTATGGCTCTTCTCCTGTCGCACATGGAATATTTAATATGCGTAATTTCTTTTTTCTCTCCGCTGTAAGCCATTGATTATGGATAAATCTTTTCAAAAAATTAAAGGGTATATCATCGCGAAAAAACCAGGTTTCAGGCACCATTGTTTCGTTAATCAGCAGCTGTAATTCATCTATTGACTTACTAATAAATGAATAATAATCAGAAACATCAATAATAGAGCACTCTTCCATACGCCGCTTAATATTGGTTTTTATTGACTCTGAACCAATAGAGGCACTATGTAATCCTGTTTTGTCTTTTAATAGTGTTTCTATTAATTTATAAATCATCTAGATTAACTATCATTCTAAAGTTTCATGAAGCAATAAAGTATGTGATTGTAAAATTTTAGATTTCCATTGGTCTGGCATCAAATTTTCGAGATTAACCAATTGAATGATCTCTTTATCATTCATCACAACCTGATTCAAAAATGACCTGTCTGCCATATCAATTTTAGAATTCACCAAGGACTTTTCATCAATGTGAATCGCCTCCGTCACACCCTCCGCAAGTACCCCTAACAAAATAGATTCCGCGCCCTCTTCTTTTTTCGAGTGCATCAAATCAACAACAATAATTCTAGAGCCTAAATAGATAGAAACAGGTTGCTGTAGATACAAGTAGTTAATATCAACAACCGTGACAGGGGTTCCATGAAAGTTCAATAGCCCTGCAATGTAATCAGGGCTACAAGGAATTTCTTTAACCGCAACGGGCGGAATGACTTTAACCACATGGGAGACATCAATACCATAACGTTCATTACCGATCGTAATCAGTAAAAGCATCACAGCTAATTCGCCTCTGATTCTTTTGTATGAATACTTAATACTTTAAATTGGCTCACACCCTGTTGCAAGCCCTGCGCAGCATCATTCAAATGATCAATTGATGAGTTAGACTGATGAAGTGATTCAACGGTTTGTTGGGCCGCACTGCTTAACTGCACGATGGCTTGCTTAATCTGCTCAGCCCCTTGGGCCTGAAATTGCATCCCCTCATGCACACTTTCAAATCTTGGACTCAACGCTTGAACTTGTTCAATAATTTGCGTTAGATCTTGCCCTACATGGCTTACAACTTCGACGCTGTTTTGTACCTCTTTTGAAAATTTATCCACACTCATAACGCCTGCAGAAACGGCAGTTTGAACTTCTTTCACCATCTGCTCAATATCTAGAGTGGCTCCAGCAGTTTGGTCAGCCAACCGCCGAATTTCAGTTGCTACAACTGCAAAACCCACACCATATTCACCTGCTTTTTCTGCTTCAATTGCGGCATTGAGGGATAACAGGTTTGTTTGATCGGCTACTTTAGTAATTGTGGTAACAACGGTGTTAATGTTATTCGCTTTTTCATTTAGCACTTCTAGTTTATTTGCAATTGTCCCTGAGGCATTAACGACTTGGCGCATTGTCTCTTCCATTTTAGCCAACCCCTCTTGTCCACTACTTGCGGCCGTTGCAGTTTGCTCCGAAACAGAAGAGACTTCATCCATAGTTAAAACAAGATCTTTGTTTGTTGCTGAAATTTCTGTTGCTGTCGCAACAATTTCATTAATCGTCGCGGCCTGCTCAGTGAGTGTTGCCTCTTGCTGTTTAGCCGTTGCGGCTATTTGTGTTGCCGATGAAGTCACTTTAATTCCAGATTGCTGCACCTGTGTCACCAATGCATTCAAACGATCAACCATACGCTGAACACCCATCGCTAACTGGCCAATACTATCCGTTCCATTGACCGTTATTTTTCCAGTCAAATCGCCTTCTGCTGCTTTTGTAACAACATCCAATATTGCTCCGACTTTTTCTTTTAGCTCTTCAACTGCGGTACGCCTTTCATCCATCAATGTACGCAAATTGCCCAACATGGCTTCCAGCCCTGCACCTAATTCACCAATAGCACCTTCCCGTGATATAGAAACAGATGTCTCTAAATCACCTTTAGCGGCTCTGCTCACTACTTTAAGCAATACATCAACTTTATGGCGTAACTCTTGTGCAACTTCTTGTTCACGTTTGAAACTATCATTTAATTTGTCGGACATGGCATTCAAAGCCAAACCAAGCCGCCCGACTTCATCAGAGCTCGTCACAATGGCTCTGGCACTATTATCTCCATTGGCACGACGTTTAACGACTTTAATTAAATTTGAAAGAGGCTCTGAAATCCAGCGGCGTAATAAAAAATTGGCCAAAAACAAACCTAAAACCATCAATAGTAAATTTGCAAACGCTGCAGTCCACATCTCCTGAGTCACTTTTTCATCAATATCAGCAAGTGAATAGCTCACTCTAACTAATCCATTCACAGTACCAGTAGGTACGTTATGGCAAGCCAGGCAATTGGTGTCACCATCACTTGTGGCTCGAATAGGTGTCAAGACGGTTAGCACACGGCCACTATTACGATGCTCCGTGAACATAATTTCTTCACCCAACAGTCCGCGCCGATCATACTCATCGACAGGATGTTCTTCTGGTAAACCAGGGCCATACTGATCAATGATCGTTTGACCACGCACAACTCGAGCTTCTAAAACATCAGGGTCTTGCAGGATTTTTTTACGCAAAATAGAACGTTGATCCATGGTGTCGGTCAACATCATGGTATTTAAACTATCGAAATAAAAATTTGAAATGCTTTTTGTATGATCAGTCACTAACTCCAATACACGCTCTTCCGTACGCTGCATCGTAAAAATAGTCACTAACATAACAACACTGACAAAAATTAATGTCACAATTAGGTTGATTTTCGTACGTACTGAAAAGCGACCTATTATTGAGGATACCCCTGCCATAAAGCCTATTGCACTCCTATCCTTGGTGTAGATTAAAATTAAATTATCAAGGCATAGAGCGGCAAGTCGCTCATTTTCTTTAAGCTTTATACAGGTGATAGAACAAGAGGGAATTTAAATGACGCGGCATAAAAAATCTCACTGCAGTGAAAACAAGCTGCAGCGAGACTGTTATTAAGTAGATTTTCGGTAAGAAGTTTTATTTAACAGCAGCTGCACTCATTTCCAATACTTTATATAACCGCTCGGCAGGTACATAACCTGGAATAAAAGTCCCATCAGATAAAACCATACTTGGTGTACCACGCACACCGACCACCTCTCCTAATTCCATGTGCTTTTTCACTGGGTGATTGTCACAGTTATTAGTTTCAAGTTTTTTACCTAATTTTGCAGCTGTCATTGCTGATTTACGATCATCAGCACACCAGACAGTAACAGATTTCAAATAAGATTCAGTCCCTACGCCAGAGCGAGGGTAGGCCAGATAACGGACAGCAATACCCAATTTATTATAATCATCCATCTCTCTATGCAGCTTTCGGCAATAACCACAATCAATATCTGTAAAAATAGTGACCGTATGCTTGGTTTTTTCAGGCGCGAAAATAATCATCTCATCTTCTTTTATGTTAGCAATTAATTTAGCTCTGGACTTTTCACGACGAGTTTCTGTCAAATTACTCATTTGATTTAGATCAATCAAATCACCTTGAAACATAAAGTTTCCATCGCCGGAAATGTACATTATTTCAGAGCCGACCTCGACTTCATAAATTCCTGAAACTGGGGATTCTGTAATAGCATCAGCACTCAAACCAGGTGAAAATTTATTCAGAGCGCTGTTAATTTTTTTTATTTCGTTTGTTTCTGCTGCAAAAAGTATTGATGACCCAGCAACAAGTGAAAAAATAATCAGGCAACTCAAAAGCTGTTTATACATAGCACTCTCTCTTCGTTTATATTTATTAGCCGCGCGGATGATGTTGGACATAAAATTTTTTTATACGTTCACTGGAAATATGTGTATAAATCTGTGTCGTTGAAAGCGTACTATGCCCAAGCAACATCTGCAACACACGCAAATCTGCACCGTGATTCAATAGATGAGTCGCAAAACTATGACGCAGTGTATGTGGTGATATTGTTTTAGAGATACCCGCTTGCAGTGCATAATTTTTAATTAAGACCCAAAATTCTTGGCGCGATACACGGGTTCCACGTTTTGTCACAAAAATATTTTCCGATCTATTTTTCTTTAATAATTGTGGGCGTACTTCTTTGAGATAGTGGTCAACACGATTAACCGCCTCTTCACCAATCGGCACAAGACGTTCTTTGGCTCCTTTACCATTAATACGCAAAACTCCTTGATGTAAATTACAATTAGCAACATTCAGCGTTACAAGCTCTGTCACACGTAAACCACCCGCATACATCAACTCAATCATTGCTTGATCCCTTATGCCGATTAAGTCATGTTCATCTGGAGCCGCAAGTAATTTTTCTACTTCTTGTTCTGTCAAAACCTTAGGTAATAACGGACTTATTTTTGGCAAAACAAGATGCAGACTTGGGTCTGTAGTAATCACAGACTCTCGTAATAAATATTGATAGAAACGTCGAAGAGTTGTGATGAGTCGCGCAGTACTACGAGCACTCTTTCCGCATTTTAGACATTCATTTAAATAGCTCAGTAAAGTCGCTTTATCTGCATATTCAATTGCAGTTCCTTTTTTTTCAAGCCAGCCTGAAAAAGACCTTAGATCTGAATGATAGGAATCTATCGTATTTTCACTCAAACCACACTCCAGCCAGAGCATCTCCAAAAAATTACTTAGCATTACTGACATAAAAAAACGGGCGGTGCCCGTTTTTTTATTACTCTTCTGCTACTTCAGCAACTGGCCTGTCTACCAGCTCCACTATGGCCATCGGTGCTTTATCTCCAGCTCGATACCCACATTTCAAGATTCTTAAATAACCCCCAGGCCGATCTTTATAACGAGGCCCCAACTCGTTGAAAAGCTTGGCTACTATTTCTTTATCTCTTAAACGAGAGAAAGCTAACCTTCTTTTTGCAACATTATCTTCTTTGGCCATTGTAATCAATGGCTCAACAACACGACGAAGCTCTTTTGCTTTTGGTAAAGTTGTTTTAATCATTTCATGCTGCATAATAGAAACAGCCATATTTTTGTACATAGCTTTTCTATGGCTACTATTTCGGCCTAACTGCCGAGCACTTTTCCGATGTCGCATCGATATACCCTTCTTATCTTCTAGTTCCGTAAATATTCATATCACCCCTGAAATCCGCCATTTCTGCGTTAAAAAATGATCGTTTACACCACATCTGTAAATTCACATTTTTCGCCTTGAACTGGCGACTTTTAGAGGCAACCTGAACAGTTACATATTAATGCTGAATTTCAAAATTTAATTAATCGTATAAACCAGCAGGTGGCCAATTTTCTAAGCGCATCCCCAAGGATAGCTCATGCCTTGCTAAAACATCTTTAATCTCTGTAAGTGATTTTTTTCCAAGATTAGGTGTTTTAAGCAGTTCAACTTCAGTTCGCTGAATCAGATCACCGATATAAAAAATATTTTCTGCTTTCAAACAATTTGCTGAACGTACCGTTAACTCAAGGTCATCTATTGATCTCAATAGTGTTTGATCAACCTCGGATTGTTCAACTTCTGGCTCTTCTTCAGGCTGAACTTTCAAATCAACAAATGCTGACAATTGCTCATGAAGAATGGAAGCAGATTGCCTAATCGCTTCTTCGGGGTCAATACTGCCATTAGTTTCAATGTCAATAATCAATTTATCTAAATCAGTACGCTGATCAACACGAGTACTTTCAACCACATAGCTCACTTTTTTAATAGGTGCAAAGGTTGCATCCAAAGGAAGCTTTCCTAATTTCTGACTAGACTCTTCATCTGTAGTAATAATATTACTAGCCCGATATCCACGACCACGCTCAACTTTTAACTTCATATTGAGCTCGCCTTCCTTAGTAAGGCGAGCAATCACAAGTTCAGGATTGATGATTTCAACATCGTGTGGCAATTCAATATCACCAGCCAAAACAGAACCCTCCCCTTTTTTAGAAAGAGTCAATTCAATCTCATCACGTCCATGCATACGAATAGAAAGGCACTTTAAGTTAAGAAGAATATCAATAGTATCTTCTTGAACACCTTCTTTTGCAGTGTATTCATGTAAAACACCTTCGATTTCTACTTCTGTCACAGCACAACCGTGCATAGATGACAGTAATATCCGCCTAAGAGCGTTACCTAATGTATAACCAAAACCACGTTCAAGTGGTTCAAGTGTAATTTTAGCGTGATATTTATCTTTAACCTTAACATCGACTACGTTAGGCCTAAGAAAATCTGACACTGAGCTCTGCATGAAAATGCCTCATCAAAGTGAAAATTTATTCCAATAAATAATATAAAGAGAGAACTCTATATATCAAACTCGTAAACTATACTCTACGTTTTTTGGGTGGTCGACATCCATTATGTGGGATCGGAGTCACATCATTAATACTGCCAATATTAAAGCCTGCAGCATTAAGCGAACGCACAGCTGAATCACGACCTGGCCCAGGACCTTTAACCATAACATCAAGGTTTTTCATACCACACTCTTTCGCGGCAATCGCTGCTTTTTCAGCAGCAACCTGTGCAGCAAATGGAGTACTCTTACGTGAGCCTCTAAAACCACAACCACCCGCAGTAGCCCACGACAGCGCATTACCCTGACGATCAGTAATTGTTACTATGGTATTATTAAATGTCGCGTGGATGTGCGCTATACCATCAGCAACATTCCTTTTCACCTTCTTTTTAGACCGACTTGAAGTGGCTTTTGCCATAACTCTTTACCTATATCAAACAAACAATATTAATGAAAAACTTATAAAACTTTTAAGACGACTACGCCTATCTCTTAATGGGTTTACGCGGCCCTTTACGAGTACGAGCATTCGTACGAGTACGTTGACCTCGCAATGGTAAACCACGACGATGACGCAGTCCTCGATAGCAACCAAGATCCATTAATCGTTTAATATTCATGGAAACTTCCCGACGTAGGTCACCCTCCACCAAAAACTTGGCGACTTCATCACGTAGACTAGAAACTTGATCATCTGTCAACTCTTTAACTTTACTAGCAGGATTAACGCCAGTTACATCACATATACTCTGCGCACGAGTCGACCCTATACCATAAATAGAACGCAGTGCAATGACTGTGTGTTTATGTGTAGGGATGTTAATACCGGCAATACGAGCCATCCAAAAATCTCCAATCTTTTGTATATTGCACCAAAAAACGGGCAATACTACATATGTAACCTTTAATAATCAATACGAAAAAGAATTAACCTTGACGCTGCTTATGTTTTGCTTCTTTGCAAATTATTCTAACAATACCTTTGCGTCGAACAACTTTGCAATTTCGACACATTTTTTTAACTGATGCACGCACTTTCATGAGTCACGACCCTTAAACATTCGAAAAATAAATAAAAATTAATGGAGCGAGTAATAACAAATAATGGCTTACTTAGTACCGCCCTTAAGATTTGCTTTCTTCATAAGCCCCTCATATTGATGAGACATCAAATGTGATTGAACCTGAGCAATAAAGTCCATCACTACAACTACGATAATCAAAAGAGACGTGCCACCAAAATAAAATGGTACATTCCAATAAACAATTAAAAACTCAGGAAGTAGACATACTGCTGTAATATAGATTGCACCGATCGTTGTCAATCGAGTCATGATAGTATCAATATAACGTGTGGTTTGAACTCCAGGGCGTATCCCTGGAATAAAAGCACCTGAACGTTTCAAATTATCCGCAGTATCTTTAGGATTAAAAACTAGAGCCGTATAAAAAAAGCAAAAGAAAATAATCGCTGTAGCATATGCCAAAACATAAACGGGCTGACCTGGGGACATCAATGTAGCAATATCTTGCAGCCACTCCATTCCTGAACTAGTACCAAACCAACCGGCTATTGTTGCAGGAAAAAGAATAATGCTAGATGCAAAGATGGGAGGTATCACACCCGCCATGTTTACTTTTAGAGGTAGGTGACTTGTATGGCCGCCATATACTTTACGCCCCTGTTGGCGCTTTGCATAATTAACAGTAATACGCCGCTGACCACGCTCTACAAAAACAACAAAGCCTGTTACACCCAACGCTAAAGCAAAAAGAAAAATAACTAACAACGCACTCATTTCGCCCGTACTACTTAACTCCAGAGTCCCACCAATCGCTGAAGGCAACCCTGCGACTATACCCGCAAAGATGATAATCGAAATACCATTACCTATCCCTCTTTCAGTCACTTGTTCACCAAGCCACATCAAAAAAATCGTACCACTCACAAGAGTCATGACTGTAATAAAGCGAAAAGCCAGCCCAGGATCTATAACTAAAGGGCTTCCACCATAAGACTGACCCTCCAATGCAATAGATATACCTATTCCCTGAAATGTAGCAAGCACTACCGTTCCATAACGCGTGTACTGACTAATTTTCTTGCGGCCTGACTCACCTTCTTTCTTTAACTGCTCAAACTTCGGATAAACAGCTGTTAAAAGCTGCATAATAATTGAAGCCGATATGTAGGGCATGATTCCAAGTGCAAAAATTGCAACTCGCTCAAGTGCCCCACCGGAAAACATGTTAAACATATCAAGAATTGAACCACGCTGCTGATCAAACAAAGCAGCCAATGCAACAGGGTCAATTCCTGGAACGGGAATAAATGTACCTATGCGATAAACTAAAATCGCACCAATAACAAAAAATATCCGACGCCTAAGCTCGGTCATTTTTCCCATAGATGGCAAGGCAGTTCCCATTTAAACCTCTATCTTCCCGCCAGCCGCTTCAATTGCCGCTCTGGCTCCTTTGGTAACAGACAAACCTCTCAATACTACTGGTTTTGTAATTTCACCAGAGAGAATGACTTTTACACGTTTAATTTTGTTTGAAATAATATTAGCTTTTTTCAGAGATTGAATATCAGCCACACCACCGTCAACCTTCTCAAGTTCGTGAAGGCAAACCTCATCAACACTAAAACCTACTCGCGATGTAAAGCCGAACTTAGGCAAGCGACGTTGCAAAGGCATTTGACCACCTTCAAAACCAACCTTATGAAACCCACCAGAACGAGAACGCTGACCTTTATGACCACGACCACATGTCTTGCCACTACCAGAGCCAATTCCACGACCTACGCGTTTGGAAGATTTATTACTACCTAATGCTGGCTTGATTGTATTTAAGTACATTATTTACCCTCAATTTTAAGCATATAGGAGATTTTATTAATCATTCCACGATTACAAGCGGTATCTTCTACTTCAACAGTTTGATGCATACGACGAATCCCTAAGCCACGAGCGCAAGCTTTATGAGAAGGTAATCGTTTAGCCAAGCTACGAACCAGCGTAACGCCGAGTGTATTCTTTGACATGACTTTTACTCCAGAATATCTTCAATAGATTTATTACGTTTAAGCGCCACGGACTCAACATCCATCATCTCTTCCAAGCCACGAATTGTTGCACGTACAACATTTATTTGACTCGTCGAGCCGATACTTTTGGCAAGAACATCTTTAACACCGAGCACCTCAAAGACTGCACGCATCGCACCACCTGCAATAATTCCAGTACCTTCTGAGGCAGGCTGCATAAACACTTTTGTAGCGCCATAGTGTGCAGTAATAGCATATTGCAATGTACTACCTTTAAGGCTAATTGTTTTCAAGTTGCGGCGAGCATCTTCCATTGCTTTTTGAATTGCAGCAGGAACCTCTCTGGCTTTACCTCGCCCAATACCAACCCGACCCTCACCATCACCAACCACAGTCAGTGCAGAAAAACCGAATTGACGACCACCTTTAACAACTTTAGCAACCCGCCTGATATTAACTAGTTTCTCTACCAGCCCGTCGGATACTTGAGAATTTACATTCGCCATTACTTAATACGCCCTTTAAATTTTCAAACCATGCTCACGTGCAGCTTCTGCAAGCGCTTGAACACGACCATGATATCTATAACCAGAGCGATCAAACGCAACACGTTCAATCCCAGCTGATTTTGCACGCTCTGCAATGATCTTACCGATCAATGCTGCCGCATCAACATTACCACCAGAAGAAATGCTTTCTTTCACGTCCTTATCAAGGCTTGATGCCGATGCCAGCACCTCTGATCCAGAAGGAGCAATAATTTGGGCATATATATGACGAGGTGTACGATTAACACACAAACGGTGCATGCCAAGCGCTTTTATTTTAGCGCGCCCTCGGCGAGACCGGCGTATACGAGAAGTTTTCTTATTCACTACAACCCCTTAATTTTCTCTTGGCTTATTTTTTCTTGGCTTCTTTTCTAACAATGGTTTCGTCTGAATAACGAACCCCTTTTCCTTTATATGGCTCAGGCGGTCTGTAACTTCTTATATCTGCTGCAACCTGCCCAACTTTCTGTTTATCCGAACCTTTGATCAAAATTTCAGTCTGACTTGGCGTTTCAACAACAATTCCTTCTGGAATCATATATTCAACTGGATGAGAAAAACCTAAAGACAAACTCAGCTGCTTTCCTTTAGATTGTGCACGATAACCAACCCCAACCAGTTCTAATTTCTTCTCAAACCCAGATGTCACCCCTACAACCATATTATTCAATAAAGAGCGAGTTGTAGCGACTATAGCTAAACCTGATGAAGGATTTTTGGGAGCGAACTTTAACACATTCCCATCCTGCAAAACATCTACAGAATGATGAATATTAAAAACTAACTCGCCTTTAGGGCCTTTAACAGTCACTTCACTATCTTTTAATACCACTTGAACACCGGCAGG
Organism: Gammaproteobacteria bacterium; assembly: GCA_021648145.1. Classification (NCBI taxonomy): domain Bacteria; kingdom Pseudomonadati; phylum Pseudomonadota; class Gammaproteobacteria; species Gammaproteobacteria bacterium. The sequence continues at coordinate 62,225 of JAKITI010000002.1, read as the reverse complement.
GATGTTAACTGGACTTTTTGCAATTCTGGACATCTTGTTTTTACCTGCTATGAAACATAACACAAAACTTCACCACCGAGACCGGCAGCACGAGCAGATTTATCTGTCATAACCCCACCAGAGGTAGAGACAATAGCGACCCCTAAACCAGACATCACTTTAGGAATTTCACTTTTGCCTTTATAAATCCGTAAACCTGGTTTACTAACACGATCAATACTCGCAATAACCGGCCTGCCTTCATAGTATTTCAATATCAGCTTCAAAGTCGGCTTAGCCTCTTCGGTTACACTAAAGCTCTCAATGTAACCTTCTTCAATAAGCACCTTAGCAATCGCTTTCTTTATTTTTGAAGATGGCATGCTGGTCTCAATTTTTTGAGCCATATGCGCATTACGAATACGCGTAAGCATGTCCGCAATTGGATCGGTCATAGTCATTTTAATAAACCCTACGTTATCTCTACTCTCTATATTTTGAGAATTACAACAATCATTAATTATCTTTGAAAGTTTTACCAACTACTTTTAACAAGCCCTGGAACATCACCACGCATTGCAGCTTCGCGAAGTTTATTTCGTGCCAAACCAAATTTACGATAGAATCCATGCGGCCTACCACTGACACGACAGCGATTACGCATACGTACCGAACTTGAATCACGCGGTAAAGAGTGGAATTTTCGATATGCATCTGAACGCTCTTCTTCAGTCAAAGACTCATCAAACATACGCGACTTTAACTCGGCACGCTTAACTGCAAATTTTTTAACTGTTTTACTGCGCTTAACCTCTCGGTTAACCATTGAAACCTTAGCCATTTTTTAACCTCTAGTTTTTCAATGGGAAGTTAAACGCTTCAAGTAAAGCCCTTCCCTCTTCATCATTTTTAGCCGACGTTGTGATGCAGATATCCATGCCTCGCAAAGTATCAATTTTGTCATAATCAATCTCTGGAAACATAATTTGCTCACGAACACCCATACTGTAATTTCCTCTACCATCAAAAGATTTTGGATTTAAACCACGAAAATCACGAATCCTAGGAATAGAAACATTAACTAAACGATCGACAAATTCATACATACGTTCGCGCCGCAATGTTACTTTGCAACCTATAGGTATATCGTCTCTTATTTTAAAGCTGGCAACAGATTTTCGAGACTTACAAATAACCGGTTTTTGTCCAGATATTTGAGTCATATCATCAACCGCACCTATCATGGCTTTTTTATCACCCACTGCTTCACCTACACCCATATTCAGAGTGACCTTAGTGATTTTTGGAACTTCCATAATATTTTTATATTTAAACTGCTCCATTAACTTTGGAACAATCGTTTCTAAATAGTAATTTTTTAATCTTGCCATCATGTTACCTGCAATTAGACATCAACGACTTCACCGTTGGATTTAAAGTAACGAACTTTTCGCCCATCATCCAGCAATTTAAAGCCGACTCTATCAGCTTTATTTGTTCCAGGATTAATGAGTGCAATATTAGAGAGCTGAATAGGCATCTCTTTATGAATAATACCACCAGGCTGCTCAGCATTAGGATTCGGTTTAGTATGGCGCTTTGCCATATTAATCCCCTCCACGATAGCTCGACCATCCGGAGCGACACTGAGCACCGTACCCCGCTGACCTTTATCCTTACCTGCAAGGATAATTACATCATCATTTTTCTTAATTTTACGCATTACTATAATACCTAACAGAGCTCAAAGAACTTCAGGAGCCAATGAAATAATTTTCATAAAACTTTCGCCCCGTAATTCACGCGTTACCGGACCAAAGATACGTGTTCCAATCATTTGTTTTTGACCATTTAGCAATACTGCAGCATTTCCATCAAAACGAATCAATGAGCCATCAGAGCGTCGAACACCTTTCCTCGTGCGTACAACAACAGCACTATAGACTTCACCTTTTTTTACTTTACCGCGAGGCATCGCCTCTTTAATGCTGACTTTAATAATATCACCAACCCCAGCATACCGTCGATGTGACCCGCCAAGCACTTTAATACACATAAGTCGACGTGCTCCACTATTATCAGCAACATCCAACATTGATTGCATCTGTATCATGGCACTTTATACTCCAGATTTAATTCTTAATTTATTACAAACCACTTTCTAGCTTTCTGCCTGCTTAACAATCTCTTTTAAGCGCCAACTTTTAGATTTTGATAATGGACGACATTGAACAATTGAAACCAGATCACCCATTTTGCATTCATTTTTTTCATCATGAGCATGCAACTTAGTTGAGCGACGAATGTACTTTTTATAAATTGGGTGAGGCAACTTACGCTCTAAAAGGATCGTAATAGTCTTATCCATTTTATCACTGACAACTCGCCCGACTAAAGTACGAGATACTTTGCTATTTTCACTCATGCTGACTCACTCACTTTTTGCTTTAAAACTGTTTTTGCACGAGCAATATTTTTACGTACATTCTTAATTAAGTGGTTACTAGTCATTTGACCCGTTGCTTTTTGCATTCTTAAATTAAATTGCTCTTTTCTCAAAGCCAGAAGCTCATCGTTTAATTCAATTACAGTCTTGCTTTTCAACTCGCTTGTTTGCATGATCACATCACCATCCGAGTTACAAAAGTTGTTTTCACTGGTAGTTTTGCTGCTGCAAGCTTAAATGCTTCACGAGCAACCTCCTCAGGAACACCTTCCATTTCATACATCACGGCACCAGGCTTAATTTGCGCCACCCAATACTCAACATTACCTTTACCTTTACCCATACGAACTTCCAATGGTTTATTAGAAATAGGTTTATCAGGAAATATACGAATCCAGATATTGCCACCACGCTTTATGTAACGTGTCATAGCTCTTCGAGCCGCTTCAATTTGACGCGCAGTCACTCTCCCACGTGTCGTAGCCTTTAAACCGAATTCTCCAAAACTGACTTTATTGCCAGTCGTAGCCAAACCACGATTTCGACCTTTATGCTGTTTACGAAATTTAGTTCTTTTTGGTTGTAACATCGGGGTTCAACTCTCTTACTTTTTTGTTGTGTGCTTAGGTTTAGTTTCTTTAGGTGATGTAATCTCAGAGCCCCCAAAAATTTCACCTTTAAAAATCCAGACTTTTACGCCAATAATCCCATAAGTGGTGTGCGCCTCTGCTGTACCATAATCAATATCAGCACGCAAAGTATGTAAAGGCACTCGACCCTCTCTATACCATTCGGTACGAGCTATTTCTGCACCATTCAAACGCCCAGCAACATTAATGCGAACACCTTTAGCACCAAAACGCATCGTATTTGCAACAGCGCGTTTCATCGCTCGACGGAACATGATACGTTTTTCTAGCTGCTGTGCAATCCCTTCTGCAACAAGATATGCATCAAGTTCTGGCTTCCTTATTTCTTCTATATTAACGTGAACCGGAATTCCCATTATCTTGCTTATGGCTTTGCGCAAAGACTCAATGTCTTCACCTTTTTTGCCAATAACAATACCTGGACGTGCGGTATGAATAGTAATTCGTGCGTTTTTTGCTGGGCGCTCAATTTGAATGCGGCTTACAGACGCATTTTTAAGCTTGGAGCGAATAAATTCGCGCACTTGCAAGTCGTTATGTAAATTATCTGCATAATTTTTTGAATCCGCATACCAGGTTGATGTCCACTCTTTGACGATACCGAGTCGCATTCCAATGGGGTGTACTTTTTGTCCCATAATTTTTTCGCCTTATTTATCTGAAACTTCGACTGTAATGTGGCTCGTTCTTTTCAAAATACGATTAGCACGACCTTTAGCTCGTGCACGCATCCTTTTATGTGTTGTCGCTTCATCAACAAACACCCGAGACACTTTCAACTCATCAATATCAGCACCATCATTATGCTCAGCATTAGCAATTGCTGATTCAAGAACCTTCTTCATGATGGCCGCTGCTTTCTTAGTACTAAAACTCAATGTATTAATGGCACGATCTACAGGTACACCACGAATCATATCAGCGACTAAACGTACTTTTTGTGCAGAAATATGAGCATTTCTCAACTTTGCTATTGTTTCCATTTAACTGTGCTCCGCTATCTCTTCGCTTTTTTATCAGCAACATGACCACGATATAGCCGGGTTGCTGCAAATTCACCCAACTTATGACCAACCATATTTTCAGTAATCAACACAGGAACATGTTGGCGGCCATTATGTACAGCAATAGTCAAACTCAACATCTCTGGCGTAACCATTGAACGCCTAGACCATGTTTTAATGGGACGTTTATTATTTTCTGTAACGGCCTTATCTATCTTTTTTGCTAGATGAAGATCGACAAAAGGGCCTTTTTTAATTGAACGTGGCACCTACAAGCTCCTATGTTAACTTAATTTTATTTAACGTTTTTTGCGACGCGATACAATCAAACCATCTGTACGCTTGTTTTTTCGTGTCTTATAACCTTTCGTCGGAACACCCCATGGAGTGACTGGATGACGACCACCTGATGTGCGTCCTTCACCTCCACCGTGGGGATGATCTACCGGATTCATCACGACACCCCTCACCGTGGGACGTATACCTTTCCAACGTTTAGCGCCCGCCTTCCCGTAAGAACGCAAGCCATGCTCAGCATTACCCACACTTCCAATCACAGCACGACATTCAATGCGTATTTTACGCATCTCACCTGAGCGTAACCTCAAAGTAGCATGAACACCCTCTTTAGCAACCAGCTGAGCCGATGACCCAGCGCTTCTTGCAATCTGAGCGCCTTTTCCGACTTTCATTTCAACACAGTGAATGACCGTACCCAATGGTATGTTACGCAGGGACAGACAATTTCCTGTTTTAATAGGTGACTCTGATCCCGAAATAACCTCATCACCCACTTTCAATTTATCAGGCGCGACAATATAACGTCTTTCACCATCAACATACAAGAGCAAAGCGATATTTGCTGTACGATTAGGATCATACTCAATTCGCTCTACTTGAGCTGGGACACCGTCTTTAGTTCTTTTGAAGTCAATAATGCGATAGTGGCGCTTATGACCACCACCACGATGACGAACAGTAATGCGCCCCATATTATTGCGCCCACCACTTTTAGAGAGCTTTTCTAAAAGCGGTGCATGCGGTGCTCCTTTATGGAGATCAGGATTAACCACTTTAACAACAAAGCGACGTCCCGCAGATGTTGGTTTTACTTTGACTAGCGCCATTTTAAACTTCCGTAAATTTCAAATTCAACTTCTAAGCAGATATAAAACAAGTCTTATGTTAAAGAAAAATCTATATCCTGGCCTGGTTTAAGCTTAACAAAAGCTTTTTTCCAATTTGCGCGACGTCCTTGAATTGCACCAAAGCGCTTACGCTTGCCTTTTACGTTACTTGTAGATACTGACTCAACATCAACATCAAACAATAAATTTATTGCACGTTTTATTTCTGGTTTTGTTGCTTCTTTGGCTACTTTAAAAACAAAACGATTACTCGATTCTGCACAAATTGTACTTTTTTCTGAAACAACAGGAGCCAAAATAATACTTAACAAACGTTCTTTGTTCATGAGAACTTCTCCTCCACACTCTTCAGCGCACTGGCTGATACAAGAACATGATCAAAACCAATCAATGTTGCTGGTGAAAGTGACCTCACATTAGAGACCAAAACATTAGGAATATTCCTTGATGCCAACTCAAGATCTGCACTTTCGACATCCTGAACTAATAACACTTTACCTAAACCCATGCCTTTTAACTTTTCAATTAAAATCTTGGTTTTAGGTGCTTCAATTAAAAAATTTTCAACAACCTTCAAGCGATCCTGGCGAACCAACTCAGAAAAAATCGAACGAAATGCACGAATATACATTTTACGATTGACTTTCTGACTATAGTCACGCGGAGCAGCTGCAAATGTCACGCCGCCTGAACGCCACAATGGGCTCCGAATTGTTCCAGCTCGTGCACGACCTGTTCCTTTCTGACGAAATGGCTTGGCTCCACCCCCACTTACTTGTGAGCGTGTTTTTTGTGCCACAGTTCCACTTCGACCCGTTGCCAAATACGCAGTAACCACCTGATGCACCAATGGCTCATTGAAACTACTATCAAATACTATATCAGACACAGTCAACGCATCACCTTTTGCGCCACCACCAAAACTATGAATTGTTAATTCCACAGATAACTCCTACTATTTCTTAGCTTTAACTGCTGGCTGAATAAAGAGGTCACCATTCTTAGCTCCAGGAACAGCGCCTTTTACCAAAATAAAGTTTCGATCTACATCAACCTTAACAATCTCAAGATTTTGAATCGTACGTCTAACATTGCCCATGTGACCAGCCATTTTCTTTCCTTTAAATACTCGCCCAGGAGTCTGGCATTGGCCAATGGCACCAGCAGATCTATGAGAAAGCGAGTTACCATGAGTTGCATCACCCATAGCAAAGTTATGACGCTTTATTGTTCCTGCAAAACCCTTACCAATCGTTGTGCCAATCACATCAATCTTTTGACCAACCTCAAATTGTGTCGCATCCAGAGAACCGCCCACTTCAAAATCTGAAACCTCAGACTCATCAATACGAAACTCCCATAAACCACGGCCTGCGGCAACACCTGCTTTTGAATAGTGACCCGCCATTGGTTTTGTGACACGCGAAGCACGTCGCTCCCCTGTTGCCACTTGCAACGCATAATAACCATCATTTTCCAGCGTCTTAATTTGTGTTATTCGATTTAACTCAACACTTACTACCGTCACTGGAGTTGAAGCACCATTCTCAGTAAAAACCCGAGTCATTCCGAGCTTTCGCCCTACCAATCCGATCGCCATCGATCTAATCCTCTACAAACAATTCTGACTATTTTAAACAGTCAATTAATTGAGCTTAATACGAACGTCAACACCCGCAGCCAGATCAAGGCGCATCAGCGCATCAACTGTTTTTTCTGTCGGCTCAACGATATCAATCAAACGCTTATGAGTTCTAATTTCATACTGATCACGTGCATCTTTATTGACATGAGGTGAAATTAAAATTGTAAATTTTTCCTTACGAGTTGGCAAAGGAATAGGGCCCACTACGCGCGCACCTGTTCGCTTAGCCGTCTCCGCAATTTCTGCAGCAGAAAAATCGATCAATCGATGATCAAAAGCACTTAGGCTAATTCTAATTTTTTGGTTTGTCATTATCTATTACTCAATAATTTTTGCAACAACACCCGCACCTACGGTACGTCCACCTTCGCGAATTGCAAATCGCAATCCGTCTTCCATTGCAATCGGAGCAATCAGACTCACTGTCATTTGCACATTATCACCCGGCATGACCATTTCAACTCCTTCTGGAAGATCACAAGCTCCTGTGACATCCGTCGTACGAAAATAGAACTGCGGACGGTAACCATTAAAAAATGGCGTATGACGCCCTCCTTCATCTTTCGACAGAACGTAAACTTCTGCTTCAAATTTCGTATGCGGTGTAATTGACTCTGGCTTAGCCAATACCTGGCCACGCTCGACTTCTTCTCGCTTGGTTCCACGTAAAAGCACACCTACATTGTCACCCGCTCGACCTTCGTCAAGCAACTTGCGGAACATTTCCACTCCAGTACAAGTCGTGTTGACGGTGTCTTTGATACCAACAATAGCAATCTCTTCGCCTACTTTGACAATACCGCGCTCAATTCGACCTGTTACCACTGTGCCTCGACCTGAGATCGAGAACACATCTTCCACTGGCATCAGAAAGTCACCATCAATGGCTCTCTCTGGCTCCGGAAAATAGGTATCCATCGCTTCTACCAGCTTCATTATAGCTGGAACACCGATATCGCTGGTGTCGCCTTCAATTGCTTTCAGTGCTGAGCCGATAATAACCGGGGTGTCATCCCCTGGAAAGTCATAGCTATCCAGAAGTTCACGCACTTCCATTTCAACCAGTTCAAGCAGCTCTTCATCGTCAACCATGTCGGCTTTATTCAGAAACACGACGATATAGGGTACACCGACTTGGCGTGATAACAAAATATGCTCTCGCGTTTGTGGCATTGGACCATCGGCTGCTGAACAGACCAGAATGGCTCCATCCATCTGCGCTGCGCCGGTGATCATGTTTTTTACATAATCAGCATGTCCAGGACAGTCAACATGCGCATAGTGACGATTTGCAGATTCATACTCAACATGGGCGGTCGCAATCGTGATACCACGTGCGCGCTCTTCTGGAGCATTATCTATTTGATCGTAAGCTTTAAACTCACCACCATGCAGCTCTGCTAATACTTTTGTTAATGCCGCTGTCAACGTCGTTTTACCGTGATCTACGTGACCAATCGTACCTACGTTTATATGCGGCTTCGTGCGTTCAAACTTTTCCTTAGACACTGACTGTTACCTCGTTAATATTAATTTTCAACCCTGTTTTCACCTTTGTACTAGGCAAATCTCTCTAAAAATTCGCTGGCGATATTTGCAGGCACCTCGGCGTATTCAGAAAACTTCATACTGTAAGTCGCACGCCCTTGCGTTGCAGAACGTAAAGATGTCGCATACCCAAACATCTCTTTCAAAGGTACTTCTGCTTTAACAATAGTACCTGACGGTGAGTTATCCATCCCTTGAACCAGCCCCCTTCGGCGGTTCAAATCACCCATCACATCCCCCACATAATCCTCGGGACTAACAACCTCAACTTTCATAACTGGCTCCAGAAGCACAGGATTCGCTCGACTAACACCTTCTCTAAACGCCATAGAACCAGCAATTTTAAATGCCATTTCATTTGAGTCTACATCATGAAATGAACCGTCATAGAGCGTAACCTTTATATCAACAACTGGAAAACCGGCGACAACCCCGCCTTCCATCTGCTCCTGCACACCTTTATCCACTGCAGGAATAAATTCTTTAGGCACTGATCCAGCAACAATTTCATTAACAAACTCATACCCAGATCCAGACGGCAATGGCTCTATACGCAACCACACATGACCATATTGACCACGCCCTCCAGACTGACGGACAAACTTACCTTCTTGCTCTACTGACAAACGAACTGTTTCTCGATACGCAACCTGCGGCTCACCAATATTGGCCTCAACCCCAAATTCGCGACGCATCCGATCAACAATTATATCAAGATGCAACTCACCCATTCCTGAAATAATTAGCTGCCCAGACTCTTCATCTGTAGCGACTTTAAAAGTAGGATCCTCTTGGGCTAACTTACCCAGAGCGACCCCCATCTTTTCTTGATCTGCTAGAGTTCTTGGCTCTACTGCGACCGATATTACTGGCACTGGAAAATCCATTTTTTCCAGAATGATCGGCTTTCCTATTTCACATAACGTATCGCCAGTCGCAACACTTTTCAAACCAATTGCAGCGGCAATATCACCTGCACAAACTTCTTTAACATCTTCACGAGTATTGGAGTGCATCTGCACCAACCGTCCAATCCTCTCTTTCTTTCCACGAGTCGCGTTATAAATAGTGTCCCCAGCCTTTATAACACCAGAATAAACACGAAAAAATATCAACGTACCAACAAATGGGTCAGAAGCTATTTTAAAAGCAAGTGCCGAAAAAGGCTCAGCATCAGAGGCTTTACGCACAACTGGCTCATCATCAGAATCTTCAACAACTCCTTCAATTGCCGGTCTATCCACTGGACTCGGCAAATATTCTATACATCCATCCAGAACAGTTTGCACACCTTTATTTTTAAAAGCTGACCCGCACATCACGGGAACCACTTCAGCCTTAAGCGTACGGACTCTCAATCCAGCCTTTATTTCGTCAGCTGACAATCCACCTGTTTCCAGATATTTATCTATCAACGCCTCATCAGCTTCGGCCGCAGCCTCAACCAAACTTTCACGCCACTCCTGACATTCTTCCAGCATCGATTCTGGGATCTCACACTCTCTGAACTTCATACCTTGGGTTGAATCATCCCAATATATGGCCTTCATTTCAATAAGATCAACCACGCCCTCAAATTGATCTTCAGCACCAATCGGCAACTGCGTTGGCAATGGCTTTGCCCCAAGACGCTCTTCAAGCTGCCTAACAACTCGAAAAAAATCTGCACCAGAGCGATCCATCTTATTAACAAAAGCTATTCGCGGAATATTATACTTATTCGCTTGACGCCACACCGTTTCGGACTGAGGCTCGACACCACCCACAGAACAAAAAACAGCTATAACGCCATCAAGCACTCGCAATGAGCGTTCCACCTCGACAGTAAAATCTACATGCCCCGGTGTATCTATAATATTAATTCGATGCGACGAAAACTGCCCCGCCATACCCGACCAATAACAAGTTGTTGCAGCAGAGGTAATCGTAATCCCCCGCTCCTGTTCTTGCTCCATCCAATCCATGGCTGCCGCACCATCATGGACTTCGCCTATTTTGTGAGATACTCCCGTATAGTAGAGAATACGCTCTGTGGTCGTCGTTTTTCCGGCATCAATATGAGCCATAACCCCGACATTCCGATACCTATCAATAGGCGTATTGCGCACCACACAAACACCTTTCTACCAACGGTAGTGTGAAAATGCTTTATTTGCCTCAGCCATTCTATGTGTATCTTCACGCTTTTTGACCGCTGAACCACGACCTTCACAAGCATCAACAATCTCACCTGCCAAACGCAAACGCATTGTTTTTTCATTACGACGCTGAGAAGCATCCACCAACCAACGCATTGCTAGTGCCACACGACGATCAGCACGAACTTCGATCGGAACCTGATAAGTTGCTCCACCTACACGGCGAGATTTAACCTCAACCATAGGACTTATCGCCTCAAGAGCATTATTAAACAAAACAAGCACTTCATCCGTTTTTTTCCGCTCACTTACCACATCAAGCGCACCATAAACAATCTTTTCAGCAACAGACTTCTTACCGTCTTGCATAACGATATTTATAAATTTAGCTAAAACAAGATCACCGAACTTAGGCTCGGGAAGGATCTTACGCTTACCAGCAACTCTTCTTCTTGACATTCCGCTATATATCCAAAAAATTCATTTATGATTTAGGGCGCTTAGCACCGTATTTTGAGCGACCTTGACGACGGTCACTCACACCTGAGGTATCCAAACTCCCTCGAACAGTGTGATAACGAACACCAGGAAGATCTTTTACGCGACCTCCTCGAATCAAAATCACTGAATGCTCTTGAAGATTATGACCTTCACCACCAATATAACTGGTCACTTCCATACCGTTAGTTAAGCGCACACGAGCCACTTTACGCATCGCGGAGTTTGGTTTTTTTGGTGTAGTGGTGTAGACCCTCGTACACACCCCTCGCTTTTGCGGACAACCCTCAAGCGCAGGCACATTACTTTTTACCTTTTTGCGACTCCGAGGCTTGCGAACTAACTGGTTAATTGTTGTCATGAAATCTCCGACCAACTATAAATAGCCAAACGCTCACCTACCCAGACCTCACCTGATAATCCAGCAAATTAACGCCCAACAAACAATGTAAATTTTACGCTGACACCTGCCAACAAAGTCCGCAGATTCTAGTGATCTATTGCGACACTGTCAAGAAGAAATTATAAAATATAACCTCTTTTTATAACTTTCTTTTCAAACAGGCCGCAATAACAAAGAAGCAGCAATTTACTTGAAAGTAAAAATCAAGATAAATTGCTATTTCACAACTATTTAAACTATAACTCTGACGCATTCAAGGCTTGAGTAAGAGCCTCTTCTACTTCAGTCGTTGTAATCTTTCCTGGCGAATCAGACGGGCTACCTTTCCCCTTCAATTGATCCATTCGCTTCTGGCATTCATCATGATGAGCCATACCAGTACCGGCTGGAATCAATCGACCGACAATTACATTTTCTTTCAACCCTTGTAAATCATCCGTTTTACCTCGTACCGCCGCCTCAGTCAAGACCCGCGTTGTCTCTTGGAACGAAGCCGCAGAAATAAAAGACTCGGTTGCCAATGAAGCTTTAGTAATCCCTAACAATAACGTTTGATAGCTGGCTGGACGCTGCCCTTTCTTCAAAAGCTCGTTTGCTTCAAGAACACGCGGCCAATCCATCTGCTCGTCTTTAATAAAGCGGGTATCCCCTTCATCAGAAATTTCAACTTTCCGCAACATTTGACGAACAATACACTCAATATGCTTATCGTTAATCTTAACGCCCTGCAAACGATACACTTCTTGTACTTCATTAATAATATAGGTTGAGACCTCTGAAATCCCAAGCAGTCTCAAAATATCATGAGGGTTTGGAGAGCCATCAACAATAACTTCACCACGTTCAACCGTTTCACCTTCGAAGACAAGCACATGACGCCATTTTGGAATCAACTCTTCATATACTTCACCATCCTTAGGAGTAATCACAAGTCTGCGCTTACCTTTTGTCTCCTTACCAAAACTGAAAGTACCTGAAATTTCTGCCAATACAAACGGCTCTTTTGGCTTACGCGCCTCAAACAAATCGGCAACACGCGGTAAACCACCGGTAATATCACGTGTTTTTGATGTTTCTTGCGGAATACGTGCAATAACATCACCTACACCCACTTCCGCACCGTTATCAATACTAACGATAGCACCGACTGGTAAAAAGTATACTGCAGGAATATTTGTGCCTGCGATACACAAATCTTCACCATTTTCATCAACAAGCTTAACCATTGGGCGCAAATCTTTTGCCATACTGCCACGCTGTTTAGGATCAGAAACTACCAGACTTGAAAGACCTGTTATTTCATCTGTATGCCTTTCAACTGTAACACCATCAACAAAGTCACTGTATTTCAAATATCCAGCAACCTCTGTAATTACAGGGTGTGTATGCGGATCCCATGTTGCAACAACTTGACGTGACTCAACAGTATCACCATCACTAATTGATAAAATCGCACCGTAAGGCACTTTATAACGCTCTTTTTCTCGACCAAACTCATCGACAACAGTTAATTCACCTGAACGAGATACTGCAACATTATCACCACTGGCATGTTTAACCAGCTTAATGTTGTGCAGGTGGCCTATTCCAACAGTTTTAATTTCGATATTGTTATCAGCTGCCGCACGAGATGCCGCACCACCAATATGGAATGTACGCATTGTTAACTGCGTACCTGGTTCACCGATAGATTGTGCGGCAATAACACCCACAGACTCACCGCGATTTACTAAGTGACCACGACCAAGATCACGCCCATAACATTTGGCACAGATCCCATAACGTGTTTCACAAGTAATCGGGGAGCGCACAACAACCTGGTCAACACTTAATGACTCAAGATGATCAACCCACGCCTCATCAAGCAAGGTACCGACCGGCACAGCAACTTCATCTTCTGCACCTGGCGTCATAACGTCTTCTACAACAACACGACCCAACACACGTTCGCGTAATGGCTCAACAACCTCACTCCCTTCAACGAGCGGAGTCATCTGCAAACCATGAACCGTTCCACAATCATCTTCCGAAACAACAAGATCTTGAGCAATATCAACCAGACGGCGCGTTAAATACCCTGAGTTAGCCGTTTTAAGTGCCGTATCGGCCAGACCTTTACGAGCACCATGCGTCGAAATAAAGTATTGCAATACATTCAGACCTTCACGGAAATTTGCAGTAATCGGAGTCTCAATAATTGAACCATCTGGTTTTGCCATCAAGCCACGCATACCTGCTAATTGCCGAATTTGTGCGGCACTACCACGAGCACCTGAATCGGCCATCATATAGATAGAATTAAAGCTGTCTTGCCTAACGTCTTTACCATCTTTGTCAGCAACGATCTCACTACCCAATTTTTCCATCATTGCATTGGCAACTTGATCATTAGTACGCGACCAAATATCAACCACCTTGTTATAGCGCTCACCATTCGTCAGCAAGCCAGACGTATACTGACTTTCAATTTCTTTAACTTCCGTTTCAGCCGCATCAATAATAGATTTTTTTTCCTCTGGCACTTCCATATCGTTAGCACAGACCGAAACACCGGAAAGAGTTGCCTGCCTGAAGCCCATGTACATTAACTGATCAGCAAAAATAACCGTTTCTTTCAGTTCTAATTGGCGATAACAGGTATTAATTAATGCTGAAATATTTTTCTTAGTCATCCTTTGATTAACAAGATCAAAGGAGAGACCTTCAGGAAGAATGGATGACAATATCGCTCGACCTACGGTTGTTTCAATGCGGCGAGTACTTCTTGTTTTATGACCCGATTCATCTATCTGACACTCGGTAATTCGCACCGTTACTTTCGCTTGTGTTTCAACAACCCCTAAATCACGGGCGCGCTGAACTTCATCAACACCACTAAAGATCATTCCTTCACCTTTAGCATTAATGCGTTCTCGAGTCATATAATAAAGACCCAAAACAACATCCTGGCTAGGAACGATAATCGGCTCACCACTGGCAGGAGATAGAATATTATTAGTCGCCATCATCAATGCACGTGCTTCAAGCTGTGCTTCAATAGACAGCGGTACGTGCACGGCCATTTGATCGCCATCAAAGTCTGCATTAAATGCTGTGCAAACCAGGGGGTGCAACTGAATCGCTTTACCTTCAATCAAAATAGGCTCAAATGCTTGAATACCCAAACGATGCAAAGTAGGTGCACGATTAAGCATGACTGGATGCTCACGGATCACATCCTCTAACACGCCCCAAACTTCTGACCCTTCACGCTCAACCATTTTTTTAGCTGCTTTAATCGTTGTCGCCTTACCTAAGCGCTCAAGCTTGCCAAATACAAATGGTTTAAATAATTCCAACGCCATTTTCTTAGGCAAACCACACTGATGTAAGCGCAATGTCGGCCCGACCACAATGACTGAACGACCTGAGTAATCAACACGTTTGCCCAAAAGATTTTGACGAAAACGTCCTTGTTTGCCTTTAATCATATCGGCTAATGATTTTAACGGACGTTTATTAGAACCTGTAATCGCTTTACCTCGACGGCCATTGTCCAATAGTGCATCAACTGATTCTTGCAACATACGCTTTTCATTACGTACGATAATATCAGGAGCATTCAAATCAAGCAGACGTTTCAATCGATTATTACGGTTAATAACCCGACGATACAGATCATTTAAATCTGATGTTGCAAAACGACCTCCATCCAACGGTACCAAAGGGCGCAATTCAGGTGGCAGAATGGGCAGCACCTTCATAATCATCCATTCAGGTTTATTATCTGACTCAGTAAATGCCTCAATCAACTTAAGCCGTTTCCGCATTTTTTTGATCTTGCTTTCCGAACCACTCGCTTCAATCTCTTCACGAAGTATTTCAACTTCCGCCCCAAGGTCTAATGAACGCAAAAGTTCAAGTATAGCTTCAGCTCCCATTCGAGCATCAAACTCATCACCAAACTCTTCAATCGCTTCAAAGTAAGTTTCATCCGACATTAATTGGCCACGCTCTAACGTAGTCATGCCAGGATCAATAACAACAAACCCTTCAAAATAGAGTACGCGCTCAATATCACGCAGAGTCATATCCAATAAAAGACCCATACGCGAAGGCAATGATTTCAAGAACCAGATATGAGCCACTGGACTGGCCAGTTCAATATGCGCCATACGCTCACGACGAACTTTAGTCTGTGTAACTTCTACACCACATTTTTCACAGATAACACCACGGTGTTTTAATCGTTTATATTTACCACACAGACACTCATAGTCTTTTATTGGGCCAAAAATTTTGGCACAAAACAGTCCGTCACGCTCTGGTTTAAAAGTACGGTAATTAATAGTTTCTGGTTTTTTTACCTCACCAAATGACCATGAACGAATCTTTTCTGGTGAAGCCAGACCGATACGAATAAGGTCAAATTCTTCGGGCTGCCCTTGTTGAATTAGCTTAAGTAAGTCTTTCAACGTCGTTTCTCCTGCGCGAGGTTATAAATCTTGTAACTATTCAGCTCACCTGAATAGTTACTAAATCTTTTAATAAATTTGTCTACCTGCCTTCACTATACTAATGAAGGCAGATATTTCACAATAGTCGCTATTTTTGTTCGAGTTCGATATCGATACCAAGCGCTCTGATCTCTTTCAGTAGAACATTAAATGATTCAGGCATGCCCGCTTCCATACGATAATCTCCGTCAACAATATTTTTATACATTTTTGTTCTGCCTGCCACATCATCCGATTTAACCGTCAACATTTCACTCAATGTATAAGCCGCACCGTATGCCTCAAGCGCCCAGACTTCCATTTCACCAAAACGCTGACCACCAAACTGAGCTTTACCACCCAATGGCTGCTGCGTAACCAGACTATATGGCCCTGTAGAGCGCGCATGCATTTTATCATCAACAAGGTGATTAAGTTTTAGCATGTACATATAGCCCACGGTGACCGGTCGATCAAATGCCTCACCTGTACGGCCATCATAAAGTGTCGTTTGACCACTCTCAGGCAAATCTGCCAAATTAAGCATATATTTTATTTCAGTTTCAGCCGCGCCATCGAATACTGGAGTCGCCATTGGAACACCACTACGTAAATTACCGGCAAGTGTCATCACTTCTTTTTTTGTTAATTCGCTCAGATTTTCTTTTTTACCACTTGAGTTATAAATACGATCCAAGAAACTACGTATATCTTCAGGGCTTGATTGCGTATCCAGCATTTTACCAATTTTAGCGCCCAAACCTTTGGCAGCCCACCCAAGATGGGTTTCAAGAATCTGCCCAATATTCATCCGTGATGGTACGCCTAGCGGATTCAAAACGACATCAACAGGTGTCCCATCTTCCATATAAGGCATATCCTCAACTGGAACAATCATGGAAATAACACCTTTATTTCCATGGCGACCCGCCATTTTATCACCTGGTTGAATACGACGTTTCACAGCAAGGTAAACTTTGACCATTTTCAATACGCCTGGAGCCAAGTCGTCTCCTGCACTGATTTTTTTACGCTTTTCTTCATAGCGCTCATCGAAGTTTTTCTGCTCTTGTTTCAACTGTTCATTCAACTGTTCGAGCTGTGTATCCAATGCATCATCACCCACACGGATTTCAAACCACTTGTCACGAGGAAGTTCAGCCAAGCCTTCCAGAGTAATTTTTGTACCTTTTTTAAATCCACGAGGGCCTTTAACTGATTTTTTCCCTAGCAGTATACTTTCCACACGCTGATAGGTATCTTCCTCTACGATACGGAACTGATCAGCCAAATCCTTCTTGATTTTTTTCAATTCAGCAGCTTCATTCGCCAATGCCCGACTGTCTTTCTCAACACCATCACGTGTAAACACACGAACATCAATTACTGAGCCAATTTTACCTGATGGAACACGCAAAGAAGTATCTTTTACATCAGATGCTTTTTCACCAAAAATAGCTCTTAGAAGTTTTTCTTCGGGTGTAAGCTGGGTTTCACCTTTTGGAGTCACTTTTCCAACAAGAATATCACCCGGATTTACTTCTGCACCAATATGAACAATACCCGTCTCATCCAGCTTGGACAGAGCACCTTCACCAACATTAGGGATGTCAGCGGTAATCTCTTCTGAGCCCAGCTTTGTATCACGAGCCATACAGGTCAGCTCTTCAATATGAATCGTTGTAAAACGATCTTCTTGAACGACTCGCTCAGAAATCAAGATAGAATCTTCAAAGTTATACCCATTCCAAGGCATAAAAGCGACGAGCATATTTTGCCCTAAAGCAAGATCGGCCATATCTGTTGATGGCCCATCAGCAAGCACATCACCACGAGCAATGACATCACCTGGATTAACCAAAGGTCTCTGATTAATACAGGTATTCTGATTTGAGCGCTGATATTTAGTCAGCGTATAAATATCGACACCAGCTTCTCCAGCCACCGCTTCTTCATCATTGACACGAACCACAATTCGCCCAGCGTCAACAGAGTCCACCAAACCACCACGCTTAGCTACAACAGTGACACCTGAATCTACAGCAACGGTGCGCTCCATACCCGTACCTACCAGTGGCTTCTCTGCGATCAAGGTAGGAACAGCCTGACGTTGCATGTTGGAACCCATTAGCGCACGATTAGCATCATCGTGTTCCAAAAATGGGATCAGTGATGCCGCTACAGAAACTATTTGACGAGGCGAGACATCCATCAATTGAACTCGATCCGATGTTGCAAAAATAGTTTCATTCTGATGACGACAAGAGATCATATCACTGACTAATTCACCATCATTATTCATCTCAGTACTGGCTTGCGCTATAACGTATTTACCTTCTTCAATTGCTGAAAGGTAACGCACTTCATCCGTTGTTTTGCAATCTTTTACAACCTGATAAGGTGTTTCAAGAAAGCCATATTCATTAGTTCTGGCATATACCGCTAAAGAGTTAATCAGCCCTATATTAGGCCCTTCTGGTGTCTCAATTGGACAGACACGCCCATAATGCGTTGTATGAACATCACGAACCTCAAAACCAGCACGTTCACGAGTTAAACCACCAGGCCCTAATGCAGAAACACGCCGTTTATGAGTGACTTCAGATAGTGGATTATTTTGATCCATAAACTGTGACAGCTGACTTGAGCCAAAAAACTCTTTAATCACAGCCGCGACGGGTTTTGCATTAATAAGTTCTTGTGGCATCAAACCTTCCGATTCAGCCAGACTCAAACGCTCTTTAACCGCACGCTCCACACGAACAAGACCGATGCGAAACTGATTTTCAACCATCTCACCAACACTACGGATTCGTCGATTTCCTAAATGGTCAATATCATCAACAATCCCTTTACCATTTTTGATGTTAATGAGCTCGGAAAGAACCGCAATAATATCTTCATTGGATAAAATTCCAGGCCCACTATCACCTTCACGACCCAATCGACGATTGAACTTCATGCGACCAACCGATGACAAGTCATACCGGTCAGAAGTAAAAAATAGATTTTTGAAAAGATTGACGGCAGCATCTTCAGTTGGTGGATCACCAGGACGCATCATCCGATATATTTCAATTTTGGCTTCCAACTCATTGGTTGCCTGTTCAATACGCAACGTATCTGAAATATATGAACCACGATCAAAGTCATTCGTATAAAGCACTTTGATTGTTTCTACTGTTGACTCTTTAAGTGCGGCCAAAAGCTCCTCTGTTATAACAGCATTAGCGTTGGCAATAATTTCACCGCTCTCCACATCAATAACATCATGCGATATGACTTTTTCGATAACAAATTCATCAGGAACGACAAGTGACGTAATGCCTTCTTTTTCAATTTTTCGTAGATGACGCGATGTGATACGGCGACCTGCCTCAACGACAACTTCACCACTGCTATCTTTAATATCAAATGATAGTGTCTCACCACGTAAACGCTCGACCACTAAATCTAATTTCACAAGTTCATGCGATAGATTAAGAGTATTCGTTTCAAAAAACATACCGAGAATATCTTCCGCAGTGTAACCTAAAGCTCGCAGTAAAATAGATACAGGTAGTTTACGGCGACGGTCAATACGAACAAACACACAATCTTTCGGATCAAACTCAAAATCCAGCCATGAACCCCGATAAGGTATAATACGGGCAGAATAAAGTAATTTTCCTGAAGAGTGTGTCTTCCCTTTATCATGTTCAAAAAACACACCTGGCGAACGATGTAGCTGCGATACAATAACTCGCTCGGTACCATTAATAATAAACGTACCACTATCAGTCATCAGCGGAAGTTCGCCCATATAAACTTCTTGCTCTTTTATATCTTTGACGGTGCGAGAATCACCAGAACCTTCTTTGCCATAGATAACAAGACGAATTTTAACTCGCAATGGCGCAGAATAAACAGCACCACGCATCTGACACTCTTTCACATCAAATGCAGGCTCACAAAGCCTGTAACTTACATATTGCAATTCAGCCGTGCCTGAATAACTTGAAATAGGAAATACCGAACTGAAAGCAGCTTGAAGACCTGTTTTGTCCCTTTTATCAGGTGATGTATCTGCCTGTAAAAATTTACGAAAAGACTCCAGTTGGGTTGCCAATAAAAAGGGCACGTCAAGTACACTTTCATGCACCCCAAAATCATTTCGAATACATTTTTTATCTGTGAAAGAATAGGCCATCAGGTTTCCTCAGCTTGATGTCATGAGTTATCAGAGCAATAACTTTATAAATAAACAAACGGCGAAAGGCCGGTGACTTTAAAAATCACCGACCCTGCTTCAAGGCAGGCAATACCTGCAAAGAAAATCTGTCAAAATCACTTAATTTCGACAGTTGCGCCAGCTTCTTCCAGCTGTTTAACAGTTTCTTCTGCTTCTTCTTTAGCAACACCTTCTTTAATAGTTGCAGGTACACCTTCAACCATTGTTTTAGCTTCTTTCAAGCCTAAACCGGTAATTGCACGAATTGCTTTAATAACAGCAATTTTGTTTCCACCAAAACTTGTCATAACAACATCAAATTCAGTTTTTTCTGCTGCAGCTTCACCACCACCCGCAGCTGGAGCTGCCGCCGCAACTGCAACAGCCGCAGTCACACCAAATTTTTCTTCCATCGCAGAAATAAGTTCTACGACTTCCATTACTGACATATTTGAAATACTTTCTAAAATTTCTTCTGTAGTTACAGCCATTTTTTTCCCCAAAATATTACTATTATTAAAGCGTATAGAACACTTAGATTAATTACGCAGCTTCTTTTTGGTCTTTCAATGCGACCAAAGTTCTCACCAACTTGGTTGGTGTAGCAGCCAA
Source organism: Gammaproteobacteria bacterium (assembly GCA_021648145.1). NCBI lineage: Bacteria > Pseudomonadati > Pseudomonadota > Gammaproteobacteria > Gammaproteobacteria bacterium. Next base: position 41,469 of record JAKITI010000002.1, on the reverse strand, counting down.
AGTTTGTACCAACTTCTCAACAGGTGCTTTCATTGTAGCCATAAGCTGACTGATTGCTTCATCGCGTGTAGGCAATTTGGCAACCACGCTTAAGTCAGAAACATTAAGTAACTGACCTTGAAGTGCAACAATTTTAACAACCAGTTTGTCATGCTCTTTAGCAAAATCAGAAAGCACTCTTGCTGCTGCACTAGGCTCTTCACTAGAAAATGCCAGCATCAAGGGCCCCGATAATGAGTTCGCTATACAAGCATAGTCCGTACCTTCCACTGCTCGACGAGCCAAGGTGTTTCTGACAATTCGCAAATAAACACCTGCTTCCCGCGCTTTCCCACGAAGCTCGGTGATTTCTGCAACTGTCAAACCTCGATACTCCGCCGCAATCACAGACTGAGCTTTATTTACAACTTCCGCTACTTCCGCAACAATCGTTTTTTTACTTTCGAGTGTTAGCAAACGTCAATCTCCTGTAATGCAAGTGTTGCCTGTCCTACTAAAATTATTCAAGTAATAAACACAAGCTTGACTTGACCATACTTAACTTATTAAAAAATACGAGATACTTACTTGAAGCATCTCACCCATTTCAACTCCAACACCAGAGCCGTTAATTGCACTCTTTCATTGGAGGAGGTATCACGGTGATTTAGTCAAGGCTTTACCTTGGCCGGCATGCACCGCCTGCGTAGGATTGAAACAGATCCAATTTAAGTTTAAAAAAACACCTACGGTCTTTGACGGCTACCGAAACCCGATAGCCCAAAGTCAAACAATAACCTTTTACATCGTAAGTGTTGATAAATCAACACTAAGACCAGGCCCCATTGTTGTAGAAACATTAATTTTTTTAATATAAATCCCTTTTGCGGAGCTAGGCTTTGCTTTAATCAAGTCAGAAAGTAACGCTTCAAGATTTTCTTTTAAGTGCTGAACATCAAAACCAACCTTACCTAGTGAGCAATGAATAATTCCTGCTTTATCTGCACGATAGCGCACTTGACCTGACTTGGCATTTTTTACTGCCGCCGCCACATTAGGCGTTACAGTACCCACTTTAGGGTTAGGCATGAGACCACGCGGGCCTAGTATTTGACCTAGCTGACCGACAACTCGCATAGCATCAGGTGAAGCAATAACGACATCAAAATCCATTTGGCCACTTTTAACAGCTTCAGCTAAATCGTCCATACCAACGATATCAGCACCCGCTTCTTTCGCAGCGTCAACATTTGCACCTTGAGCAAACACAGCAACCCGAACTGTTTTACCTGTACCATGAGGCAATACAGTAGAGCTACGCACAACCTGATCTGATTTCCGCGGATCAACTCCAAGATTAACACTTACATCAACAGACTCGACAAACTTCACAGACGAGAGATCTTTTAATAACTTAAAAGCATCTTCAATAGAGTATGCTTTTTCAGCATCAACACGCTCACCATAAGATTTGATACGTTTAGTTAATTTTGCCATTACTTAACCCCCTCCGTCTCAATCCCCATACTGCGCGCACTGCCTGCAATAATTCTAACCGCAGCATCCAAATCTTGTGCATTCAAGTCTGGCATTTTTGTATTTGCAATCTCTTCCAATTGTTGACGTGTCACCTTACCAACCTTTTCCGTATGAGGTGTCTTGCTACCACTCTTAATGCCCGCTGCTTTTTTCAATAATATAGAGGCCGGTGGTGTTTTAGTGATAAATGTAAAGCTTCTATCACCATAGACTGTGATAACAACGGGAATGGGCATACCCGCTTCCAAACCTTGAGTCTTAGCATTAAATGCTTTACAAAACTCCATGATATTTACACCATGCTGACCTAATGCAGGACCTACGGGGGGGCTCGGGTTTGCTTGACCCGCCTTAACCTGCAGCTTAATATAAGCTTGTACTTTCTTAGCCATCAATCACTCCTAAAATGGGTTCAAACGCCTGACACAGGCTCCCCAAAACAAAAATCTCGACAGCCATCACACGACTCCCGAGCTAAAGCCAGTATAAAAATAAACTAACCTTTTTCTACCTGCCCAAATTCCAACTCAACAGGTGTAGAGCGACCAAAAATTGATACGGCAACCCGAAGCTTGTTTTTTTCGTAATCAACCTCTTCAACCACACCATTAAAGTCCGCAAATGGCCCCTCAAGAACGCGCACAACCTCTCCCGCCTCAAACAATACTTTAGGCTTCGGTTGCTCAACACTATCCTGAACACGCTGCAATATATTGTTTGCTTCTTTTTCAGTGATAGGAACAGGCCGGTCTCCTGTACCACCAACAAACCCCATAACACGAGGAATATCTCGCACTAAATGCCACGTATCATCATTCATCTCCATCTGAACAAGCACGTAACCAGGAAAAAATTTTCGTTCACTCTTACGTTTTTGCCCTGAACGCATTTCAACAACTTCTTCAGTAGGAACAAGAATCTCACCAAAGCTGGATTCCAGACCGCTCAGGCTCAAACGCTCCTTGAGCGAACGAACTACATGCTTTTCATAACCAGAATAGGCATGTATTACATACCATCGTAAAGACATAGCCTAGCTCCCTTGACCAGTTAACTGCTTAACCGCCCACAGTAAAAATGAGTCAAACGCCCATAACATCAACCCAACCAAGATCACCATAATCATAACAATCAGTGTTGTCTGACGAGTTTCTTTCATACTCGGCCACACAACTTTAGCTGCTTCCATTTTAGCATCACCAATAAACCCCCAAGCCATCCGACCAAGGTTTGTTTGGAAAAATACTGCAAAAGCCACTCCAATCATTACAATCAACCCTACTACACGAAGCAATAGTGATTGATCACCAAAATAATAAAAGAGACTCACACCACCAAAAACTACCAATATAGCGATGAATATTTTAATCTTATCTGCCATCTAATCGTCTACTAATAATTTCCATAGAAATAAAAATGGCAGGCCAGGAGGGAATCGAACCCCCAACCTGCGGTTTTGGAGACCGCTGCTCTGCCAATTGAGCTACTGGCCTATAAAGTATAGAGGAGCAGAAACAATCCACCCCTCTATTGTTACACTGTCAAGCAAAAAACCTACTCAATAATTTTTGCAACAACACCCGCACCTACGGTACGTCCACCTTCGCGAATTGCAAATCGCAATCCGTCTTCCATTGCAATCGGAGCAATCAGACTCACTGTCATTTGCACATTATCACCCGGCATGACCATTTCAACTCCTTCTGGAAGATCACAAGCTCCTGTGACATCCGTCGTACGAAAATAGAACTGCGGACGGTAACCATTAAAAAATGGCGTATGACGCCCTCCTTCATCTTTCGACAGAACGTAAACTTCTGCTTCAAATTTCGTATGCGGTGTAATTGACTCTGGCTTAGCCAATACCTGGCCACGCTCGACTTCTTCTCGCTTGGTTCCACGTAAAAGCACACCTACATTGTCACCCGCTCGACCTTCGTCAAGCAACTTGCGGAACATTTCCACTCCAGTACAAGTCGTGTTGACGGTGTCTTTGATACCAACAATAGCAATCTCTTCGCCTACTTTGACAATACCGCGCTCAATTCGACCTGTTACCACTGTGCCTCGACCTGAGATCGAGAACACATCTTCCACTGGCATCAGAAAGTCACCATCAATGGCTCTCTCTGGCTCCGGAAAATAGGTATCCATCGCTTCTACCAGCTTCATTATAGCTGGAACACCGATATCGCTGGTGTCGCCTTCAATTGCTTTCAGTGCTGAGCCGATAATAACCGGGGTGTCATCCCCTGGAAAGTCATAGCTATCCAGAAGTTCACGCACTTCCATTTCAACCAGTTCAAGCAGCTCTTCATCGTCAACCATGTCGGCTTTATTCAGAAACACGACGATATAGGGTACACCGACTTGGCGTGATAACAAAATATGCTCTCGCGTTTGTGGCATTGGACCATCGGCTGCTGAACAGACCAGAATGGCTCCATCCATCTGCGCTGCGCCGGTGATCATGTTTTTTACATAATCAGCATGTCCAGGACAGTCAACATGCGCATAGTGACGATTTGCAGATTCATACTCAACATGGGCGGTCGCAATCGTGATACCACGTGCGCGCTCTTCTGGAGCATTATCTATTTGATCGTAAGCTTTAAACTCACCACCATGCAGCTCTGCTAATACTTTTGTTAATGCCGCTGTCAACGTCGTTTTACCGTGATCTACGTGACCAATCGTACCTACGTTTATATGCGGCTTCGTGCGTTCAAACTTTTCCTTAGACACTTTAAGCGCCCCCATAAATTTAAAGTTGATGTCAAAAGACCAAAACCAACCAAATAAGGCTGGAGCCCATAATCGGAATTGAACCGATGACCTCTTCCCTACCAAGGAAGTGCTCTACCGACTGAGCTATATGGGCAAACCTACATTCAAATAACAACAAATCATACATAAATGCGGCGACAAATGTGCCACGTATACTACCTTCCAAACACTCTAAATTGGAGCGGGTGATGGGAGTCGAACCCACGCCATCAGCTTGGAAGGCTGAGGTTCTACCATTGAACTACACCCGCATATTTGGTGGAGGGGGGAGGATTCGAACCTCCGAAGGCGGAGCCGTCAGATTTACAGTCTGATCCCTTTGGCCACTCGGGAACCCCTCCAGCAGCAAGCGGGGCATTTTGCTTAATATCACAACAGCTGTCAATAGTTAATTTTATTTTTTAACATACAATGCGCCACCCTCGACCAACAAACAACTTTTCTGATAAGAATCTACAGTGTTAGAATAGGGTAACATACGATAAAACACCAAGAAATTAAAAGGGATATACATGAACCAAAAGAAGATCTTAGTTACAGGCGGTGCAGGTTATATTGGCAGCCACGCAGTCCGACAGTTAGGTGAAGCGGGATACAACGTTATTATTCTAGACAATCTTTACACTGGTTTTAAGGAGTCCGTATTATGCGGTGAGCTTATTGTTGGCAGTTGCGGCGACAAAGCCCTTGTCTCAAAAATTTTGGAAACACACCAAATAGACACCGTCATGCACTTTGCTGCAAACACCATTGTGCCTGAATCTGTATCAGACCCACTCAAGTATTATGGCAACAACACCTGTTGCACCCGTAACCTACTGGAGTGTTGCGCCAAAGCAAGTGTTAAAAACTTTGTGTTTTCTTCTACAGCGGCAGTGTATGGCATTCCCGATAACTCATACATTACTGAAGAGACACCAACAAACCCAATCAACCCTTACGGCACATCCAAACTAATGAGTGAGTGGATGCTGCGTGATTTAGCTGCTGCCAGTAATTTGCGTTGCGTTATTTTACGTTACTTCAATGTCGCTGGCTCTGATCCGCAATGCCGCATCGGGCAATCTACAAAAAACGCCACGCTCTTGATCAAGGTTGCTGTTGAAGCCGCAATTGGAGTTCGCGATAAAATTTCTGTCTTTGGCACAGACTACCCAACTGAGGATGGCACTGGAATACGTGACTACATTCACGTAGAAGACTTGGCTTCTGCTCACCTAAAAGCACTCGATTATTTAAAATCAGGCGGTGATTCTATTACTCTAAACTGTGGCTATGGCCATGGCTACAGTGTTAGACAAGTACTGAACACCGTTGAAAAAGTCAGCCAAACCAAATTGAATATTTGTGAGGAACCACGCAGAGCAGGCGATCCACCGGCATTGATAGCAACTGCTGAAAAAGTGAGAAGCTTACTTAACTGGCAACCACAACACGACAATCTGGAATTTATTGTAAAAACTTCACTTGCCTGGGAACGCAAGCTACACAAACTGGCGTAATCAAAAAATATCTGGCGCACCCCCACGCGAGGTGCGCTAATCAATACGCATTTTTATTGATAAAACCTTTAAAAATAGTCAAGAAAATTATCTTTAAATCAAACCATACAGACCAACGTCTAATATAGGCTAAATCATACTCGACTCGCCGTTGCATTTTATCCAACGTATCGGTCTCTCCACGCCAGCCTTCTATTTGCGCTAAACCCGTAATTCCCGGCCTGACTTTGTGACGCAACATGTATCCTGAAATCAATTTGCGGTATTGCTCATTATGTACAACAGCATGTGGCCGCGGACCCACTATAGACATTCGCCCCTGCAAAACATTAATAAACTGCGGTAATTCATCAAGCGATGTACGCCTCAAAAAAGCACCGAAAGGATATATTCGACTGTCGTGTTTTTTAGCTTGAACCAAGTGATCACTGTTTTCACTCACTGTCATCGTACGAAATTTCCACACCTCTATTTTATCGCCACGCAATCCATATCGATTCTGTTTAAAAATAATACTTCCGGGTGATGAATACTTGATTCCAATTGCAATCAGAAGCATTGGCAACGCAATTAAAACCAAAATAATAGTCGCCAAAATAAAATCTTCGATGCGTTTCACTACGCCATCAACGCCATAAAATGGTGTTTCAAAAATACTAATCGCCGGCAAACTTCCAACATTACTCCAGCGTGATTTCATCAAGTCAGACATAAAAAAATCAGGCACTAAATAAACAGATGCCGTCGTGTCCGACAACCCCCCGACAAGCTTCTTGATGCGCTCCTCTGCCTTCATCGGCAATGCAATGTAAATCACATCAACACCGCCTTCTCGTGCTAATTTAAGCAAAGCATCAAAGTTACCTATAATAGGTAGTGGATCATTAACGAGTGGACGAGAACCCACAGGACTCCTGTCATCAAAGAAACCGATAGGCTTCAAACCCATCCACGGTCCATTAATAATTGATCGAGCTAACTGCGCGCCCAGCTCTCTGGCACCGACAATCGCAACACTACGAGTATATTTTCCACCACGATAAAGATAGCCAAGAATTTGCTTTAAGATGATACGCCATACAACCAATACAAGTGGCGTAATCAAAAACCATGTCATCATAATTAGACGCGAATAAGTTTCTGATGTCTTTGTTGCATAACCGAGCAACAATAACCCGAGGACGACCATCAACCACACAACCCAGATCTTTACCGCTTGCTGCCTCAGGGAGGTGATACTCCACGAGCTATACAGGTTATGCAGATGAGAAAACAGAACAAACAGCCCCACTGCTGACAACAAAGTAATGGAATAAAACTCATCCCAGCGCCCGTCATAAATAAGAGATGACAACCATAAACTGACACCAACCAATCCAATATCAAACAATCGTGATGCATTCACAACTGCCATTCCATATTGCTGCATAAAATTTTCCTAAATCAAGATTAATAACTTAAAGGAACGGTCACGAAATAACTTATGCATTATGACTTGAATAAGTTATTTCCTGCTCGCTCCTAAACAGAACTAGGCACTTTATAAATACCCCCATTAATATCAAGCCCACACTGCAACTGATCACACCAATCAATAAATTGATTAACCATAGTTTTTCCTTCAAAATACGCCCCATGCTGAGGCGCTATCATCTCTATATCAAGGCTTCGAACCATTTTAGCCCACGCTTTCATAGCCACATTACTCGTCATATAGCGCCGATGAAAACCTTCCATATACTGAACATGATCATCAAAATCAGAAACTTTGTAATAATCCATGCCGAGTGATGCCCCTAAGTCACCACTATACAAAATTTTGGATACTGAATCATATACATGAAAATTACCACAAGAATGCAGGTAGTGTGCGGGTAAAAAAATCAACTCTGCCCCTCCCATATTAAGGCGCATTCCTTCATCAGGGATCCCGTTGAGCTGGTTAATCACGAACTTATCAACTCCAAAATGAGGAATAAAACGCATCCATATTTCAGGCGCATATGCAGTCGCACGCGTTGTCATCAACCAACCATTTGCCGCTGCAACAATATCGGGATCTTGGTGAGAAAAAAATAGATAAGTTATTGGCACACCTGATAACTGTTTTTTCGCCTCAGACAGTGCTTTAGCAAACACTTTATGCCCACCAGGATCAAGAATGATCGACTCATTACCGTGAATAATAAGGTGCTGATTTGCCTGAACAGCCTCACCACGCCCAAAATCTTCCAATAAAATGTTTTTATGTTGCCCACTTTCAAACAATACCTTTGATGACATGAAGAACGCCCTCTAATTTACTTCACTAGTTGAATTTAAAGCACTTCTCGAAGTTCTTTTAGCGCACGCTTCATAAAGTAGAATACAGCGCCCAGTTTCACATCTTCATCCGTCAGCACAAGTAACATTGCACCATCTGCAACACTTGAAACAATCAAATGTCCATTTTCACCACGAATCATTAGCTGCTCTACATTACCCAGATTTAACTCCGCACTTGAACTAATACCAATACTCAAAAGCACTGAATTCATACCCGCAACCCGATCGGCTTCAAATTCATTTGGCAACATACTGACAATAGCCAAACCATCTCCAGAAACTAACGCACTCCCTCTGATACTGGGATTTCTATACTTTAGCTCTTTCAATATGTTTTCTACTCTCCCTTCAAAGTTCATAATCTCTCCCTATACTATTAGAAAACTATAATTTACATAGTTTTTATACAGACAAAAAAACAACACCGCTACCATCTAACAAATAACCACCAAACTATAAAACTAATCCAATTCAGTGAAAAGCACGACGAATATAAACCATCAAAGTTTCAATCTGCTCATCAGTTAATACATTTTTCCAAGCAGGCATTGTTGTATTTGGTACACCTTCTCGAATCATATTAAACAAAACCAAATCCGAAACGGATTCAACATCATCACTGGTCAAATCACGTGGCCGAGACTCTAAAAAGCTACCAATCCAGTTTACTCCTTTTCCATCACCGCCATGACAAAAAGCACAATTTTCAACAAAAAGTGATTGCCCCTGCCGCTCCTTCACTGTTAAATCTGGAATTTGAGGAGAGAGATCATGTGCAGAGAATGGGCTGGCACCTAACACATCATCAACTAAAGACACTGCATCTTTGTGAGAATATTTACCACGAGGATATGAAACAGAACGAGACTGCCACTTAACCTCTTTGTTATTCACATAAGCCCGATCATGACAGGTCACACACCCCGACATAAATAACCGCTTCCCTTCCACTTGCTCTTCAGTTAAATGCTCCCATGGCGTATCGAGCAAAATTTCACCTCGAACAAAAGGAAAAGCAACCGCATAACGCTCATGCTCTCCCCAGCCATTTTCATCTATATGGTAATAGGTATTAATTTGCTTATTTTCCATAAATGCTGCAGTAATAAACTTAACCACTGCCATTATCTCCTGATCGCTCAACAAATAACTAAAACCATTCATAGCAGTTCCCAGTTTGCCATTTTTTACAACATCAAACATTGACTGTGCACTCATTTCACCAGACTGCATTGCTGTAAAGTCACGAGGCTCTGGTTTCAAATAAGTCGTCGCTAATGTTTTTGCATTACCACTGTAACCATGACAAAAATAACAGCGTAAATTATAAATTTCTCGCCCTTGAGCTAACAAATCTAATGCGTTATCACTTTTTTTTTTCCTTCATCAACATGACTCTCAACGGGGTCAATAAAGGTTTGAAAAACGTACTCTGCTACATCGACTATTTCCTGATTGGTAAAAACGCGCGCCCATGAAGGCATTACGGTTCCATTCTTACCTTCAGCGATACCTTTATATAAAGCGGGGCGATTCAATATTTGACGTGACTCAGTAGATAAAAAATTACGCGGAAGTGGCTGACTCGCTGACTTTCGATCACCCAGTCCATCGCCATCCACACCATGACATGCCGCGCAATTCCCCAGATAGAGATGACGTCCAGTAATCACCTCACCAACAAAACTATCATCAAAAGGAAGTTGCATATCAACAGCTTTCTGTATCTCGCGTGTAGACTGATGCGCCCCTGCTACATGAGGGTGATTGTTTTCAGACTGTGGTCTCATGAATTCACTGCGAATAAAATCAACTACGGCAATCACATCAGAGATAGATAAATCACCCAAATAAGAGACCATGGCACTCCCTTCTCGCCCAGCGATCACTGCCTGCAACATTCGTTCACGAGTTAATTCAGTCACCGCTAACGGAGATGTGAAGTCACGAGGCGATGGATTCAACGTATTGCGCGTCCATTTTGAACCCACCCCTTTATCACCATGACATACAGAACAGTTATCCGCATAAATTTTCTGGCCACGAGCCAAGTCCGATGTACTTTTCATTACAGCCGTCGCCACCGCTTTTTTTACAGCCGCCTCCGCACCACCCTCTTCTGCACACACAGCAGATGAAGCTGTAAAAATCCCTGCAATAAAAATTACTCTCAAAGTTTGCCTCATAAAAGTCCGATAGATCACTCTTGATAGCCCCTTGAATTTAGTCGAGTCAAATACTCCATTGTGGCGTAAAATCCTTATTTGCGCTACTCTAAAAAGAGCGAATACCCAAACAATTATTTTTTTCATAACAGATCTGTCAGAAGGCTGCTTAATAACATGCATAAAAAGCTAATTCAGGAATGTTTTTTATTCACTGTTTTTGCTGGATTGTGGTGCTCATCAGCGTATAGTGATGCAATCCTTGGTTCAAAACATGACTTTACAGGACTAAATGCTCGCGCGGGTGTTGAAGCGATGTCTGGCCTTGCTTTTTCTGATTACGGCTCATCTTGTATTTACTGCCACTTACCTGAAGACAAGGTAAACGAGGATACTTCTGAAGCTGGCGGTATTCCTGGCTGGAATCGATTAACCCCAGCAACAGACAGCTATGAGCTATACGACAGCTTAATGCTCGATAACAAGGTTCGCACGCCCAGCCCAATCAGCCTGCTTTGCCTCTCTTGCCATGACGGCACCATGGCCGTTGATATGACACTATTTCAACCAAACGGCTGGAATAGCAGTGAAGATGCTGCGCTACATATGGCCATCAATGATTCAAATGATTTGAATAGCTGCGGCAAATGCCATAATGGCCAGGCAGCACACAACATCGCGGTTAAACAAATTGGTCCCGAGCTGGCCAACGACCACCCCATTTCAATAGAGTATGCAGGACTAAACCATAAAGATCCTGACTTTTGGCCAATAGAAAATCCGAATGGATTCGATAACGGCGTGAAACTTTATGATGGTAAAGTGGAGTGTGCCACTTGCCATAATGTACATAACCCAGATGTTGCCCTATTACTGCGCACCAGTACTGACCGACTTTGCGAAACCTGCCATATCAAATAATGACTCACTCATACAGAACCTACATACTGATACTATTAAGTTGCATCACATTAATCATCGCTGCCTGCTCAACCACACCAGAGCAACCCAAGGCATCTGCGCCTATTGTTTTTCCGCCAGCGCCCGATCAACCTCGCTTCATTTATGAACGAACCTTGATTTACAGCAGCGATGTCGAACAATTAAGCTCACTGGAGCGCTTCAAATCTTTTGCGACTGGCACCTCTCTTAAAGTAAAAGGACTGGTTAAACCCTACGGCGTATCGGTTCACCAAGGGCGAGTTTTTGTTACAGACACGGTTCAACGTACTGTATTTGTATTCGACATTCCTGAAGGGCGGTTTTTTACAATCGGAACTGAATCACCCGGTGAATTGATCAAGCCAATTGGCATTGACACCTCTGAGTCGGGAGAGGTTTTTGTTTGTGATATCAGTGCTCGCCATATCAGAGTCTATGATCGTGACGGGCGCTATTTGCGCACCATTGGCAACAGCCAGTTGTTACAGCGCCCAGTCAGTGTTGCTGTTGCCAATAATCTCACCTATGTTGTAGACAATGGTGGCATCACATCAAGGAATCACCAGATCGTGATATTTGATACAACGACTGGAGAACACATCAAAACAATCAGCAAGCGCGGCTCTGATCAAGGAGAACTCAACCTGCCATTACAAGCAGCAACAGCGCCTGATGGCTCAATTTATGTCGTTGACGGTGGTAATTTTCGGGTTCAACAATTTGACTCTAATGGAAATGTACTGCAATCTTTCGGCTCTGTTGGGAGAATGCCAGGGCAATTTGCACGACCTAAAGGCATCGCAACTGATGCTGCTGGCAACATATATGTTGTTGATACAGCCTTTGGTAATTTCCAGATATTCAACAGCCAAGGAGAACTACTCATGTTCATCGGTGAGCGTAGCCAGGCAGGCTCTCCAGGTAAGTATATGTTACCCGCAGATATTGATGTGGATGAAGATGGACGTATCTATATCGTAGATCAATTTTTCAGAAAGGTTGATGTTTTCAGGCCCGCCACACTCGATAAAAACCAAGGGTATGCGACCTTCTCTGTCGATCCAAAATAAACCTTTATACCTAAAATCAGTAGCCGTTCAGAGTCCTTCTGAAATTCATCAGTTCAAGGCGAAAAATTTGAGTTTACAAGTGCAGATGATCATTTTTTAATGCAGAAATTGCGAGTTTCAGAAGGGCTCTGAACGGCTACAAAATCATGTCACCACAGGGCATAACTGCTTAGAGGTCGAGAGATTTTCAATCAACCAGCGCTCTAGTATCTTGGCAGGAAAAGGGGGGCAAATATAATTACCTTGCAACTCTTCACAACCAAAATCAGTTAACATTTCACAAGTTTCTCTGTTTTCAACACCCTCAGCAACCACTGACAACCCCATATTATGCGCCAAATCAATCATTGAACGCACTAAGGTTACATCATCAGCATCTTTAGCCACTCCGAGAATAAATGATTTATCAATTTTCAGCTCGTTTACAGGCAATTGTTTTAAATAAGCTAAAGATGAATAGCCCGTACCAAAATCATCAACTGATAAACGGATTCCTAAATCACTGAAAGATGCAAGGGTTTTAAGAGCACGTTCTGGCTCAAGCATGATTGATGTTTCAGTAATTTCAAAACTGAGTAACTGCTGTTCTCTGCACTCTTTATCTAGGAGCTGCTCAACAGCCTGTGAAAACCCAGTCTCCTGCAAATTAATGACTGATATATTAACCGCAACACTTAAGTCAAAACCTTTCTTGCGCCATTCCCGGCACTGCGCCAATGCCTCCTTAATGACCCACAAAGTTATTTCACCAATCAAGCCTGTACGTTCGGCAAGAGGAATAAAGTGATCGGGAGAAATCAGGCCATTTTTAGGATGCATCCAACGCAACAAAACCTCTAGCTTAGATGCCTCTCCACTTTTTGCGTTAACTTTAGGCTGATAATACAGTTGTAGCTGATCATTTCGAACGGCATGGCGTAATTGTCCAAATAGTGCCAAATTTTGAAGGCTATGAGCATCTTCCTCAGGATCATAGACAGCATAATTATCTTGACTGCGCTTTGCGCAGTACATTGCAACTTCTGCTCTACGCAATAAGTCAGCAGCACTTTCATCACCATGCTCAGGGTAAAGTGTAATTCCTATGCTGACCCCAACATGCAAAGCTAAACCTTCTTGCTCATCAACAACAAAAGGTAGATCAAGCACTTCATAAAGCTTTAGCGCGACTTCAATCGCAGCCTCACGATCAAAACCATGCAATAAAATTGCAAATTCGTCTCCACCTAAGCGGGAAATCATATCTGCTTCACTTAAAGTTTTTTGCAATAACCCTGCAACTTTTTTTAGCAAAATATCACCGATTTGATGACCAAGCGTATCATTAATGTCTTTAAACCGATCCAGATCCATTAGTAACAGTGCAAATCGTGAATCATCACGACGCGCATCAGCAATTGCTTTATAAAGGTAGTCACCAAACAAAACACGATTGGCCAACCCAGTCAAACCATCATGTAATGCCTGATACTCTAAAATTGCAGTCTGATTTTTTTTCTCTGTAATATCGCACAATGTCGCAACAAAATAGCGATGATGGTCTAGATTTATTTCATTGAGAAAAATTTCTACCGGAAAAGTCGATGCATCTTTACGCCGCCCTATAAGCTCACGCTCCACACCGACCATCGGCACAGCTCCATTTACAAGGTATTTTTCAACATAGTGATCGTGAGATTGAGCAAAGAGCTCAGGCACTAATACATTAATCGAACGACCTACCAACTCATTTGATTGGTAACCAAACATTTTGTATACCACTAAATTTACAGATTCAATAACACCCTGCTCATCTGTCACCACGATAGAGTCTGCCACACTATCCATAATGCCGCGAATATGATTCTCTTTTCGAACCAGCTCTCGCTTCATTCGATTAAACTCAGCATCGTCTACTCGAGTTTCAGGTAAAGCCGCGCTGCGACCCCCTCCTCCGACACGCATCAATAAGTTTCTTAGCGGTGCCACAGAACTGATTACGCCGTATTGAAACGCGACCCATAAGAAACACCCAAGGATAATCAATTTTAACTGCCAGTCGATCCACAAGCCACTTAGCAGCATAAGAAATGCCAGCACGAAAGCAACCATGAATACAATACGAATGCCCAGACTATTCATTTAAGTCTCCCTACATTCGACCTGATGATTATTGATTTTGTATCATACGTCAATAAGCATTGATTACACCAAACCACATCCATCTTGTTCCGGCTCCAATCAGTCCTGACTTAAAAATTCACTTGGCTACTCACATTAACACCAAACCTCACCAGAGTTTTATGACAGAGATCTCAATATGACAATCAATAGTTTTATATTTACTTGTTTTTTATCCGTTCCATTCCAGACAAAGTTAAATGCGTGACCCCCCCAAAACTTCCCACCCATAAACTTCCATCTGCAGCCTCGCTCATTGAAAAAACATTATCTGCATACAGGCCATCCGCCGTTGTCAGCACAGAAAAGCTTTCTGATTTCTTATTAAACTGCGCCAAACCTTTACTGGTTCCAATCCACAGCTGTTCACTCTTATCAATATGAAGCATAAATACATGATTGGCAGGCAAACCATCTCGGGTTGTGTAGTTTTTCCAATGTTTGCCATCGAAGCGTGCCAATCCTCCGCCCCAGGTACCACACCAGACAATACCGCTCGAGTCGACGACCAGTGAAATAATGTAGTTTGGATTATATGCCACCTCCACATCACTCAAACCTTGCTCAACTTTTTGCTGCGCATGATGTGTTGATACTTTTCCTGGGTCATTAGTGAACTGAATTGAATCTTTTACAATATCGTACGAAGCACCCAGCCCATCTTTGTGTTTCCAGTTTTGCCATTTGCCATCATGATATCGAGCCAAACCATCTTCGGTCGCAAACCAGATTTCACCATTCTTTCCTTCCTGAATGCCATACACCCATAAATTAGGCAGACCCCCTTGTGTATTTTCTACTGTATAAGTTTCCCAGCTTTTTGAATCATCCATTTGACCCTTTTTGATTCGATTAGCACCTGACCAGGTCGCAATCCATATATCACCGTTAGATACTTGTTTAACATCATAAACAAACTGATCACCTAACCCTTGGGGCACACTATAATTTTTCCATTTCTCCAACACAGTGTTATAAACAGACAGCCCACCACCATACGTTCCTACAAATAAGTGATGATCTATTTTTCTCAGGTAGAAAATACCATTGGACAAAAGACCTTCTATTTTATTATCAAAAATTTTGTAACTATCGTTGCTCGTATCATAACGAATAACCCCCCCAGATGTTCCTATCCAGACAACATCGCCATCAACCAAAATGGTTTTAACATTACTGTTACCCACTTCAAACTGGGTAAACTGGTTTTTTTCAGGGTGAGCCGCTGGCTCACTCTTTGAAGCCACATCATGAGAAGTCGATATTGATACTTTGTCTGCAACAGTAGCAGGCGGCTCAACTTTACTTTTACCAACACAATAAGCACCGATCATTAATAAAAATGTTACAAATATAACAAGTACAAAAATTTTGGTTTCCTGTTTACTATTCATTTATTTTCATCCATTTTTCTCCCAATCCGTACTACGCCGCCCTTAGTGCCCGCCCATATTTCACCATCAGGTGTTGAAATCACGCTATAGACGCTATTCCCCAAGAGCCCATTATGTCGATTAAAAGTCTGCCACGTTTGCCCATCAAATCTTGACAAGCCTTTATTCGTTCCAAACCAGAAGACTCCACTCTTATCTTGAGCAATACTGTATACAATATTACCCGCTAAACCATCGTTCTCGGTCAGGTTTTTCCAGCCCCTGCCATCGTAATAGGAAACGCCGCCGCCCCATGTACCCGCCCAAACAGTCTCATCAGCAGCCACCATGACACAAAATACATAACTTGGGTTATATGTGGCTCGGCCTTCTGACAATATATTCAGGTCATGGCGTGAACGTGTTCCAAGACCTGTGTTAATACTGATCGGTAAATTTGATTCATTGGATGCGCCGACACCATCCGCATGCGTAAATGAAGACCACTGATCCCCATCCAACATGGAAACGCCCCCTTCAGTCGCAAACCAGACGCGCTGTTTTTGATCAATTGCAACGCCATAAACCCACTCATTCACCAACTCTTTAACATAAGTTTCCAACTTTCCAGTCGATGCTTTCAAGAGATTTGCACCCGCCCATGTGCCTATCCATAAATCACCATTAGCCATTTCATCAAAAGCATAAATCCAATAATCGGCCAAACCATGCATTGGAAAATAGGTTTTCCACTCCCCGTCACGATAACGCGACATTCCGCCACCATTGGTACCAAACCATTTATAACCCTGACTGTCGATATCAATTGCAAAAACATACTCATTTGCAAGCCCATCATCACGCGTCAGTGTTTTTACAAGAGACCGATTTTCCAAATCAATATCCAGCACACCGACAGATGAACCGACCCACAAATGATTGTTCGATGACTCGACCGCTAAAGCACGCACATAAACATTCTCGCCTACACCGAAAGTATCTAGCACAGCATGACTGTTTTTTGCCTTTACAGTCGAAGCAACGGCTTTTAAAGGCATACTTTTTTGTTCGTCATTTGAAGAAGCTGGAGCTTGAGATACTTTTACTTCACTATCATCAGAAGAGCTGCAGCCCGCAAGCATCAATACAAGCAGACCTGAAAATATTATTCGAAACGGCATTAACGTAAAGTTCTCATATAAGCAATAACATCCAGTAACTTTTTATCTGAAAGGCGACCTTGGTAGGCTGGCATCATGCCCACACCACGTTGCAATAATTTCAACAACTCAATATCAGATTTAAACAGCCCTTCTCCACGCGAAAAATCAGCCACCCCAGGTATGTTGCTCACACCCCGTGAGCCATGGCAATTAGAGCAGTGTTGTTGATATATTTTACCGCCTTTTATCGAATCGGCTGCATAGACATCGCCACTGCCCCCTGAAACAGATAAAAAAAGACAAAGGACGACCCATAAAGACAAGGTTAAATTCATTGACTTACCCTCAAATTAAATTGAAATAGTACCACTACTAAAAGCACGCTTCAGCTTTTCAACAACGACTGCATTATCCCACTCTCGCTCACCATAGACCACTTGCATGACTTTTCCTTGTGGTGATATCAGATAGGTCACAGGGTAAGAGATCACCTCTAGAACTTGTCCTGCAATTTCCACTTCCTTGTCGATAAAGCTATTCATTTTAAAACCCACATCAATCAAATACTCTCTGACTACATGCTCATCACTATCCACTGAAAGAAATTTCACGGCAAAGCGATTTTCATCAAGGGCTTCTCCAAGTCGCTCTAAAGATGGTAATTCACGCCGACATGGTGGGCACCAAGTTGCCCAAACATTCAATATAACCAGCTTTCCTTCATACTCAGAAAAGGAGCTTGTACTGCCTTCTAAATCTACAAACTCAACCGCTGGAAAATCATAACCAGCAACAACCCCACCAAGCGCGACCTCTTCTTTTTGGCCGCAGCCAATCATATTTAAAACAATAACAAGAAACAGACATCGAAGAGTCAGGGGATCACCTTATTAATTACGATATTAATACCATCAACACCGACAGCCACCGCATTACTGCTCCCCTCAAGATCACCTGAAGCAGGTACAGCGTCACCACTTTTTGAAATACGTGCAACAATCTCGACTTTTTGATGATTAGACAGGCGTGCTGAAGGCATCAATGACATTGTATCATCCAGTCGAAAATCAATAGGTAAGTCTGTGAGTGGCTTTCTAAAAACAGCAACGGGCACACGTGATCCATCGACAGGTTTTGCGAAAACAAACAGCACCGAATTTTCACCCATTAATTTTTCCAATTCAGAAGAAATTGTCACGGAGCCTTCTATAAAAGCGCCTCCCACCACTGGAGCGGCTTGGGCTTGTGTTTCACTGGGTTGAACCTGGCCACCATTTTTTACAATATATTGCTCAGCTTGAGCAATACTGCCTGCAATAGAGTTCGCACCTTGCGAACCTGGAGCCATTAAAGCTTCAAGTTTACGCCAGTATTGCACTGCGCCCTGAAAATCACCTTGATCAAACGCACCTGTTCCCATTAGCCACAAACCTTTCTGATGGTTAGGGTTAATTTCCAAAGCACGTTGCACTAGGCTCATCGGCGAACCTTCCAAACTTTCATTATTAGCCATTGCCAGCGCATCAGCATAATCCACCAGCAAATTAGGATCAGTCGGTGAAAGTTTAGTCGCCTCTGCAAATGCAAATGATGCGCGATCGTAACGCTGTAACGCACTATAAGAACGAGCCAACATCACCCAACCATCCAGATCATTTGGATTTTCTTTTAATTTTTCAGCAAGACCCGTCACCATTACTTCAATTTGATCGGCGGTCACACTATGGTCCCCTTCAGCCGATTCACCAACGACTTTCTGTGACTGCGGCTCCATTCCATCGGGATTGCCTATGAATTGATACAGATAAATAGCTAGAATAGGCACCGCCACTGCTAAAATAATCGCTGTTTTTTTCGATGGCTGATTATTTTCAGCAATGGCAACCTCATCACTTTGCTCAACGTCATCCAGCAAACGACTTTCCAGTTCGTTACGAGCCGTCTGTTTTTCTGATTCAGTTAATACACCTTGCTCCAAGTCTGCTTCCAGCTCAGTCATCTGATCTTTATAAACAGAGATATTAAGTGCTCGTCTTTCCAAACCCACTTTATCAGGGCTAGAACGAAGCAAAGGAAGCACAGTAAACAGTAACGCGACAACAACTAAAAGTGTTGCAATAAAACCAAACAACCACATCATTTTTTATCTTCCTCTTCATTCAGCAACGCTTGTGCTCGCTGTTGATCCTGTTCGGACAACGGTGTCGTGACTGTCGCTTGCTTGCGCCGATTACGTAAACTATAAAACAATAACACCGCCCCCAAAACTAAAAATAGTGCGGGGCCAAACCATAAGAGAAACGTTGTTACATTTAGGGGCGGATTGTAACGTACAAAGTTCCCATAACGATCAACCAGATAGTCAACAATTTGTTGGTCACTCCACCCCTCCTTCATCTTATTACGTACTTCATCACGCATATCAACCGCTAAATCAGCATCAGAGTCAGCGATTGTTTGATTTTGACAAACCAAACAACGCAACTCT
The DNA here is from genome assembly GCA_021648145.1 of Gammaproteobacteria bacterium. Classification (NCBI taxonomy): domain Bacteria; kingdom Pseudomonadati; phylum Pseudomonadota; class Gammaproteobacteria; species Gammaproteobacteria bacterium. The sequence continues at coordinate 21,976 of JAKITI010000002.1, read as the reverse complement.
TCAGATAGCGCCATAACACGCACCTCCAAGACAGGATCATCAACCAGAGGCGTTGCCTCTTTTGCAAAAGCGACTGAAGACCATAAAAAACAAAAAGAGAGCACGAACGAGCAACTCATTAAGATACGCTGCTTTGTCATAAAGAGAGCTCCTGTACCATCGGTTTAATTATTTGTTCGATATCATCAGGCACAACTGGCCCGATAAATTTATGACGAATAATACCTTCTTTATCAACAAGATAAGTTTCTGGCACACCATACACCCCATAATCAAAGCCCACTTTCCCTTCAGGATCCTGCCCACTCAGCACATATGGATTACCAAACTCACGCAACCAACGAATACCATCTTGCTGCGTATCTTTATAGTTCAATCCATAAATTGGTAAAATATTTTGCCGTTGCAACTCCATCAAAACAGGATGTTCTTGTCGGCACGACACGCACCAAGATGCCCACACATTCAAAAGCCACACCTTACCGAGCATCTCTTCTTTAGAAAATCGAGCCTCAGAGTTATGCAGTTGTGGCATATCAAAATCGGGGGCAGCCTTATTCACAAGTGGTGAAGGAACTTCACGTGGATTTAACGACAAGCCTTTAAATAAAAAAACAACGACACCTAAGAATAGAGCCAGAGGAAGCAGGTATCGCATTGAAGACTTCATTAACTTTTCACTCCTTCAGCCATACCCATTTCTGGCACAACAACCTTTTTTTTGTTTTTGCGTTGAGCCAGCCGGTATCGGCGATCACTCACCGCCAAGAGGCCACCCAGTCCCATCAAAAAACAACCCATCCACAACCAGCTGATAAAAGGTTTGTAATAGACTCGTACAGCCCAAGCCGTTCCGCCTAATGAATCACCCATAGAGACATAAAGATCCCTAAAAATACTTGAATCAATGGCAGCTTCCGTCATCGGCATTGTTTGAACATTATAAATACGCTTTTCAGGATGCAACATAGTCAATACCTCTCCATTCTCACTCACTTGAATTAAGCCGCGACTCGCACTGTAATTCGGCCCTTCAATATTTTCGATACCTTCAAACTTAAACTCATACCCTCCCATTGTGAGCGTATCACCTATATCCATGCGTACATCCTTCTCAATCTCATAACCTGAAACCAAGGTTATACCAATGACACCAATGGCCACACCAATATGAGCTAATACCATACCGAGATAAGAGGCTGTTAAGCTACGAAATCCAGCAACAAAACTACGATTCCCAGAGCGCCCAACAATACGTTGCCATAGACCGTAAAACGTTGTTGTAATCACCCAGATTGCAACCAACAACCCCAAACAGACCATGATTGAAAAGTGCCCCATCATAAAAGGGATCACAATAGAGAGCAGCAAGCTCAAAATAAACACCCAGCGCAAGCGAATCATCAACTCAGCCAGGTTGTCATGTTTCCAGCGTACCAGTGAACCTAAACCGCATAGAAAAACCAGTGGTAGCATTAATGGCACAAACACTGCGTCAAAATAGGGAGGGCCAACTGATATTTTTCCTAAATTCAATGCATCTAATAGTAGTGGGTACAGTGTTCCTAACAGCACCATTCCTGCCACAACAACCAACAACACATTATTTGTCAACAACATGGTTTCGCGTGACGACCAATGAAAAGCTCCCCCCATACCTACTTTAGGAGCACGCCAAGCATAAAGTGCTAACGAAGTTCCAATGACAGTAACAAGAAATCCAAGAATGAAAACACCGCGTTCAGGATCGGTTGCGAACGCATGCACAGAAGTTAGCACGCCAGAACGTACCAAAAAAGCTCCCAACAGACTCAAGGAGAATGTAAGAATCGCTAACAAAATAGTCCAGTTTCTAAAGCAGCCTCGTTTTTCAGTGACCGCCAGTGAATGGATTAATGCAGTCCCCACCAACCAAGGCATGAATGAAGAGTTTTCAACAGGATCCCAGAACCACCAGCCGCCCCAACCTAGCTCGTAATAGGCCCACCAACTGCCCAAACCAACACCAAAAGTCAGAAAAACCCACGCAATGGTTGTCCAAGGGCGAGACCAACGCGCCCAGGATGCATCCAGTTTTCCACCGAGAAGCGCAGCGATAGCAAAGGAAAATGCGACAGAAAAACCGACATAGCCCATATAGAGCATAGGAGGGTGAAAGATCAGACCAGGGTCTTGTAACAATGGATTCAGATCACGACCATCCAATGCGGCAGGCAGCAAGCGCTCAAATGGATTGGATGTCAACAATACAAACAGCAAAAAACCCACGCTAAGAAGACCCATAACACCTAACACGCGCGCGACCATTTCCTCAGGTAAGCTACGACTGAACATGCTGACAGCTAAAGCCCAGGCAGCCAATAGCAAAGCCCACAGTAACAACGACCCTTCATGACCGCCCCAAACGGCTGCAATACGATACTGCAGAGGCAACTGTGAATTAGAGTTCATTGCCGCATATAAAACAGAAAAATCATTAACAATAAAAGCATACGTCAGACAGACAAACGCAATGGAAACCATCAAAAATTGCCCTAATACAGTCGATCGTCCCAAATTCATCCAGACCCTTCGACCCGTTGCCGCACCAATTAATGGCAATGTCCCCTGAATCAAAGCCAGACAAAGCGCCAATATTAATGCAAAGTTTCCAATTTCAGGAATCATAAGTCATTACTCTCCAGTTTTTTCTTGCTTTCTTCCAGTGCATCCGCAACCTCAGGAGGCATGTAGGTTTCATCATGCTTTGCAAGTACTTCATCTGCATAAAATAGACCACCCTCACCTAATTTACCTTGCGTAATCACACCCTGCCCCTCTTCAAACAGGTCAGGTAAAATACCGGTATAACTGATCATGATGCTATTTGCATTATCCGTTACACTAAAATGCACCGTTAGACCTTCACCAGTCTGCTGGACACTGCCGACTTCAACAATACCACCCAAACGAAACACACTATCCTTTGGTGCACTTCCCGCAGCCACTTCGGTCGGTGAAAAAAAGTAGGATAAATTTGAATCAAGCGCTTTAAATACCAGTGTTGCCGCAACAGCTAAACCAGCTAAACCAGCCAACACAAAGATCAAACGTTTATGCCTATTTTTCATTTTTCACCTCTACCTCTAAACGAATCATACGACCTAACCTTTGAAAAATAGTTCGCTTACGCTGGCGTACAGCGACTACTTCTATCAATACACATAATGCAAATACACCAAACGATCCCCACACATAAAAGGCATAACCGCCCATCGCAAAAAATTCAGTCATGCTGTTTTCCTCCAACCAACTCTTTCACCCAGGTTGTATTACGCTCACGTTCAAGCACAATGCAACGTGCCCGTGCATAGACCACTGCAATTGTGTAAGCCCAACATGCCAGCGTCATTACAATCAATGTCCAGAACATGATTAAAGCCATTGTCGGCGCAGCATTCAAGCTGATGGATGCCCCTTGATGCAGCGTATTCCACCACTTCACAGAGTAATAAATAATCGGAATATTCACCACACCAACCAATATAAGCAAAGCACCCGCCCGATCCGCGCGGCGCGAATCACTAATTGATGACTGTAATGCCATAAAACCAATATAAAGAAACAATAGAATCAGCTCAGAAGTCAAACGCGCATCCCATACCCACCAAGTCCCCCACATCGGTTTTCCCCAAAGGGCACCGCTCCATAACGCGATAAAAGTAAACATCGCCCCTGTCGGTGCCAACGCAGTCACCATCATGTATGACACTCGCGTGTTCATAACAAGGCCGACTGCCGCCCAACAGGCCATTACGAGATAAATGAACATTGACATCCAGGCTGCAGGCACATGAATAAAAATAATACGATAACCTTCGCCTTGCCGAAAGTCGGTGGGTGCGACAAAAAAGCTAAGATAAAGCCCTGCCACCCCCAATACAACAGCAAGCAGCGCAGCCCATGGAACAATGCGCCCAGCCAACACATAAAAGTTAGAAGGCGCTGAATATTTAAACCAATTTATTGAGCCTGAAGCCATACTTTATCCAAAAAAACTAATATAGAGTGCTTAAAAACCAAAAAGTGCCATACTTATTCCATCGAAATTCGCAAAGCAGCCGCTGCAGCCAAAGGCGCAAAACATAAAGCCATGATCAAAATAGCACCTAACAAATAAATATGCCCCTCTGCACCAAGACCTGAAACACTCGCTTCAACGGCACCTGCACCGAAGATTAACACAGGAATATAGAGAGGCAACACCAGCAATGAAACAAGCACTCCACCTCCACGCACACCCAATGTCAGTGCTGCACCAATCGCCCCAATCAGACTTAAAACGGGAGTTCCCAGCAACAATGTCAACAAAAGAACTGTGATGCCTTCACTAGAAAGATCATATTGAACACCTAATAAAGGCGCAATTAATACCAGAGGCAAACCCGTCACCAACCAGTGCGCGATCACTTTACCTAACACCAAAAGAAACAGTGGCTGAGGAGTCAACATCATCTGCTCAAGTGAGCCATCAGCATAGTCATTTGCAAACAATCGCTCAAGCGCCAACATTGAAGCCAAGAGCGCAGCAACCCACATAATTCCTGGGGCAATCAGACGCAAAATATCAGCATCAGGCCCAACACCTAAAGGAAACAGGCTGACAACAATAATAAAAAAGAAAAGAGTCGTAAAAATATCTGAGCGACGACGCAGAGCCAACAATAAATCACGTCGAATCACACACTGGAATGCAGCAAACATCTGTTATGACCCCAGCTGAAGTTGACGAGTTTGGCCGGAAGTAAGCCGAACATCTTGATGCGTCGTCAAAACCACCAGACCGCCACTCCCCAAATGTGAGCTAATCACTCCTTGCAAGTGATCAACAGCCGCCTTATCCAAAGCGGTAAAAGGTTCGTCCAATATCCATAGTAGAGATTTGCTGAGTAGTAGGCGTGCAAGTGCAACGCGTTTTTTTTGCCCTTGGGAGAGCATTCCGGTCGGCAGATCTTCATAGCCCGACAAACCCATCTCTTTAAGTGCGCCCCACTCTCGGTTTTTATCGGAGTCTACACCGTCCATAATGGATAACACATGCAGGTTTTCAACACCCGTCAAATCATCTTTAATGCCATTATTATGGCCAAAATAGGCCACGTCCTTACGATATTCATCACCAAGAGAGTGAATGCTCTTTTCACCCCAAAGTATTTCACCTTGAGAAGGGGTTAACAAACCACAAAGTGTACGCAGCAACGTTGTTTTACCACTGCCATTATGCCCATGAACATGCAATAGCTCGCCAGCTTCCAAAGAAAAATCGAGCGATGAAAACAGCTGACGGTCACCACGAACACACTCCAGCCCAGTCACTTTCAACATTAAAACCACACATCCCAAATTCAATTTGGCGTAATTATACATCACGCGGACAATTTGCGCCCATGGAACCACGCACGAAATAACTTGAACAATTATGATCGACAAAAAAAGCAACGAATGATATAAACAAGCTAATCTATGAATACGATTACAGCTCGCCTAAATCAGGTCAGACAACGCATTAATGTCGCAGAAAAGCGCTACAACCGCCCTCTTGGCTCGGTTTCTTTACTCGCCATAAGTAAAACCAAGCCCACCAGCGCAGTATTGACAGCATTTAATGCGGGGCAGCGCCTCTTTGGTGAGAGCTATTTGCAAGATGCCTTACCGAAGATTCGAGCACTTGCAAATTACGATATCGAATGGCACTTCACTGGCCCGATCCAATCAAATAAAACCCGAGCCATTGCGACTCATTTTTCCTGGGTGCACAGTGTTGATCGCATTAAAATCGCACAACGCCTTAATGATCAGCGCCCTACAGAGTTAAAACCTCTCAATATCTGTTTACAGATTAATATGAGCCATGAAAAAAGCAAGTCCGGCATACACCCTGAAGAGTTATTTCCAATGGTCGAAGCATTATCACTCATGCCAAACATACGGTTGCGTGGTTTAATGGCTATCCCAGAGGCCACAAAAAATAGAGAGAATCAACGCAAATCTTTTCGCCAACTAAAAAGCTTGCAACAGACGCTCATTAAAAACGGCTATTTACTCGACACGCTCTCAATGGGCATGTCTGGAAATTTTGAAGCCGCAATCGCAGAGGGCGCAACAATTGTTCGTATTGGTACAGCCCTGTTTGGCCGTCGAGATTAAAAACAAAAAAATTAATAGCACTCACTGCAACAAACTTGTATCTTTAAGATCAAGAATGCAATAACATCCAAAATTGTCACATGATTATGGCATGCCCTTGGGGGCAAGCGCGTTCAAACAGACGACACATCGCCATGCTATACCACCCTCTTGAACAACGCATGAGAAAGGTACAAAAACAGGCCTATCTTGAATACATAAAACTCACAACCCTTAGCTTATGAAAAATATAAAAATTACATTTATTGGCGGCGGCAACATGGCTTGCAGCCTGATTGGTGGCTTACTTAGCGATGGCTACTCTCCAAAAAAAATATATGTTTCAGATCCGGATAATGAGCGGATTGCTGCGCTTCATGTCAACTTCCCAGGAATCAACACCACAAACTCAAATGAAACCGCCGCCCAGCACGCTGATATTGTTGTATTTGCTGTAAAACCACAGATATTCAAATCTGCTGCACAAACGCTTGAAAAAACTCTAAGCACATCAAAAGCACTTATTGTATCAATTGCTGCTGGCATTAAAGAAGCTGATATAAACAAATGGCTTGGCAATCACCACCCAATCGTCAGAGCGATGCCCAACACGCCAGCATTCGTTCAAAGTGGTGCGACAGCACTTTACGCCAACACCCATACTTCGACAGAGCAACGCAACCAGGCGGAATCAATTATGCGTGCCGTCGGCTTGACTTTATGGGTTGACAATGAAGAGCAGATGAATGCAGTCACTGCAGTATCCGGCAGTGGCCCTGCTTATTTTTTTCTTATCATGGAAGCCATAGAAAAATCAGGAGTCAACCTTGGATTAACTCAGGAAACAGCACGCTTACTCACGCTACAGACAGCATTCGGTGCAGCAAAAATGGCACTGGAAAGTGACGAAAACTGTGAAACATTACGTGCACATGTCACCTCACCAGGCGGCACAACAGAGCAAGCAATAAATACATTAATTGACGGAGAAATTTTTGCCGTGTTTGATAACGCTCTTAAAGCAGCCCACACACGATCCATTGAGCTCGCAAAAATACTAGGAGATTAAATTCAGTGGAATACCTTTCAAACTCAGGTGTTTTTTTAATTCACACCCTATTCGGGCTTTATATTCTAATCATCATGCTACGCTTTCTGCTTCAATGCGTACGCGCTGATTTTTACAACCCATTTTCACAGTTTTTGGTCAAAGCAACCAATCCACCGCTGTTGCCATTAAGGCGCATAGTACCTGGGTTTCTAGGGGTTGATATGGCCGCTGTTGTTTTAGCTTATCTGCTCACAATCGCTGAAATAGCACTGACAAGCACACTAGGGCACGGCGTAATTCCAGCGATCACTGGCCTATCTATTATGGCTTTTGCCGATTTACTATCGCTGACCATCAATATTTTTCTATTTGCCATTTTAATACAGGTTGTTCTGAGCTGGGTCAGCCCACAAACAAACAACCCGATAACAGGTCTGCTCTACAGCTTGACAGAGCCTATTATGGGGCGAGCGCGTCGCATCATTCCGCCAATATCAGGTCTGGACCTTTCACCGATTGTAGCCATTATTTTTCTGCAACTACTTAAAATGCTCTTAGTGGCACCCATCTCTGATATTGGAAGATCACTGAGTTAAAAAACTGCTCAGAATATTTCGTGTGCGTGCCTAAATCGCTTTTAGCTTTTTCTCCGCGACCACTGAACTATCTTTTAATTTGGCTAGATTTTCCCTTAGTGATACTTCATCAGACTTTATCAGTGCTTCTCCTTCGAAGATCCCACCTTTTTCAATCGTAAAGTCTTTGGCAACGACTTTAGCAGCCACCTTTCCTGAAGCGAGTATCTCTACAGTCTCGGCTGTTAATGTTCCATTTAATTGCCCACTGACGATAATCGAATTCGCATGAAATTCTCCCGCTGCAACACCATCCTTGCCAATCGTAATGACACCGTTTGATCGAACAGTCCCGTCAAACTCCCCATCTAAATGAAGGTTGCACTCAATATTGATCTCACCTTTTATTTTTGTGCCGTTTGCAATAACTGTTGCGGCAACTGAAACATTGGTCGTGTGATTGCTTGAACTAAAGATGGCCATTTTATGTACTTCTCCTTGGAAAAAATGGATTCATAAGATTGCATATCCCATTGAATAAAGCTCATGGGATCAGCTCGCCTTTGAATATACCTAATTTCATAATGAAGGTGAGGAGCACTGCTTTTCCCGCTATTCCCACTCAGTGCAACCAAATCACCTTTTTGAATGAAATCACCCTGCTTAACTTCGAATCCGTTCAAATGCCCATAAAATGTCTTAAACCCATAATTATGGCTAATAATAAGTAGCTTTCCATAACCACTCTGTTTATGAGGCGCAGCGTATTCCACCACCCCATCAGCTGTTGAAAAAACTTCCGTATTCATTTTTGCGCGTAAATCAACACCACCGTGCTTCTCTTCGACACCTGAAAGAGGGTGAATTCTTTTACCAAAATGGCTCGTGACGATCGTCTCACCCAAAGGAGAACCACTCGGTATATTTTGAAATACAACCGCTTTTTCCGCAGATGTCAGGCTAGCCAATTCAATACGGCTTGCAACATCAAGATGCCCTTGATACTTGAGCCCAACCATCTCTTCAATATCGTCCAACTTCAAACTCAACACATCCAGCTCTTCAGCTTTATCAGCAACATTAAGCTTCAGACCTGTATTTTCATTCAATAACTGTGCAACTTCCTGCTGAATTTCAACTTTTTTATCTTCCATAGCAGACACTTCACTCTGCAAAACCAAAATCATCGTTATGCCAATCGCAATCACGACAAAAAGAAATGAAGCCAAGTATAAAGCCAGCTTTTGAGCAATTTTATGCGTAGTGTAGTGTTTAGACCCATTAACGTCTGTAATGGTTATTGTTAATCTATCTTTCATATGCTTATTATTATACTTTGAACTCAATTGCTTGACCGACAGATACTAGATCTACCGACCGCTATCAAACACCCTGCGGAGCCCCGTTGCATAACTCTACTCTAAAACAGGATAAAAATCATGGGCAATGTCACATTAAAGTTTATTTTTATACAATAACTATTTTCGACCATTACAGATTAAAACTGATAGAGTAACCAAAAGTTGATGACGATCAAGGGATAAAGAATGACGAATAGAAAACCCCACACCACTTACCTCAAAGACTATAAGCAACCTGACTACCTCATTCATTCAGTTCACCTTCATTTTGATCTCAAAGAACATTCCACAAGAGTGACATCCAAACTCACTCTAACGCGTAATGGCGAACATCAACGGTCACTACAACTCATGGGTCAGACGATGGAGTTATGTCGCATCATATTAGATGATCAACCCTTAGAATCAAATAGATACCAAATAGATAACGGGCAGCTAACCATTACACAGCTACCGGATACATTCACCCTTGAAATAGAGACCTCAATTCAGCCTCAAAACAACACATCCCTTGAAGGCCTATATAAATCAAACGGTATGTTTTGCACCCAATGTGAAGCTGAGGGTTTCCGTAAAATCACTTACTTCCTGGATCGTCCCGATGTCATGGCGGTTTATACAACAACCATTGTGGCAGATAAAAAGCGCTACCCCGTTCTGCTATCAAATGGCAACAAAACAGATCATGGTGAATTAGAAAATGGTCGTCACTGGGCAACATGGCATGACCCATTTCCAAAACCCTGCTATCTATTTGCGATGGTCGCAGGTGACCTCGTCAAGATCGAAGACCAATTCACCACTTGCTCAGGCCGAGTGATTGATCTGCATATTTTTGTTGAAGCGCACGATGCCGACAAGTGCGATCACGCCATGCAATCATTAAAAAATTCGATGAAATGGGATGAAGAAACTTTTGGTCTTGAATACGATCTTGATATCTACATGATTGTCGCCGTGGGTCACTTCAATATGGGTGCAATGGAAAATAAAGGACTCAATATATTTAATACCAAATGCATTTTAGCCAAACCCGAAACTGCCACTGATAACGATTATGAACGCATTGAAGCGGTCATTGCACATGAATATTTTCACAACTGGACAGGTAATCGAGTCACCTGTCGTGACTGGTTTCAGCTCAGCCTTAAAGAAGGCCTAACTGTTTTTCGTGACCAGCAATTCTCTGCTGACATGGGCTGCCGAGCTGTCAAGCGCATCAACGATGTACGGATGTTACGTTTATGGCAATTTACTGAAGATGCCGGACCAATGGCACACCCAGTACGCCCCAGCTCATACATAGAGATCAGTAATTTTTATACGATGACCATCTATGAAAAAGGCTCTGAGTTGATTCGCATGATGCACACACTGCTGGGCAAACAAAAATTTCGCCAAGGAATTGACCTCTACTTTGAACGCCACGATGGCCAGGCTGTGACGATAGAAAATTTTGTAACAGCAATGGAAGATGCCAGCAGCATTGATCTTGAGCATTTTAAGCGGTGGTATGAAATTTCCGGCACACCACAGCTCGATATAACAAGCGACTATGATGCTACCGCGCAGAAGTTTACGTTAAACATCAAACAATCTTGCCCTGACACCCCCGGTCAAAACAATAAACCCCCTTTACATATTCCCGTTGCTGTCGGTTTACTGGACAAAGATGGCAATGACTTACCCCTTCAACTAGAAAGTGATAATGATAATAAAACATCACCCCAAACGACTCGATTATTAGAGCTGCATGACCATGAAAATCAGTTTCACTTTATAAATATTCCAGAGCACCCCACCCCATCACTACTCCGAGGATTCTCCGCTCCTGTCAAACTCAATAGCAACTTAAGCGATGAAGATCTCATATTTTTGCTGACACATGACCAAGACACCTTCAATCGCTGGGAGGCTGGCCAACAGCTTTTTACCAAAACAATTTTAAATCTGATCGAACAATATAATAGTAGTCAAGCGCTCACACTGCCTGAAGGCTTGATTGATGCCATTGCCAAAACAATCAATAATGAGACTCTTGATAAAGCACTCATTACTGAGATCATCACACTGCCCTCAGAAACCTATCTGGGCGAGCAGATGGCCACCATTGATGTCGATGCAATTCATCACTGCCGTCAGTTTTTAAAGCAGACATTGGCTCGTGAGCTGAAAGATACACTGCTTTCCATCTATCAAAACAACAGTGACGACGGCTCCTATAAAAACGACACACAAGCCATTTCTCAGCGAAAAATCAAAAATTGTGCTCTTGATTATTTAATGCAGTCAGGTGACAAAAAAATCATCAAACTTTGTTGTCAGCAATTTTCTCAGGCAAAAAACATGACTGATGCGATTGCCGCACTCAGTGCGCTTACTCAGCGTGACTGCCCAGAACGAAAAATTGCACTCAATACATTTTTTATCAAATGGCGTAATGAAGCACTCGTACTGGATAAATGGTTCACACTTCAAGCCGTTTCAAGCCTGAAAAATACTTTTAATAATATTCTACGCTTAATGACCCATGCAGCATTCGACATCAAAAACCCTAACAGAGTTCGATCATTGATCAGCGCATTTTGCAATAGCAACCCAATTCACTTTCATCGTGCTGACGGCCAAGGCTACCAATTCCTTGCCGATAAAGTGATTGAATTGAATAACATCAATCCTCAAATTGCGGCACGACTGCTGGGGGCATTGACTCGCTGGCATCGATACGATAAAAACCGCCAAGCTTTGATGAAAATAGAATTAGAAAGAGTAATCAAGACCGATAACCTTTCCAAAGATGTTTATGAAATCGCCAGTAAAAGCCTGAATATATCACCTTAAGAATACAAAAGGATACCGCATGAAATTTAAACGGACACTCGCCCTGACAGCACTATTGATTGCAGGGCAATATACATTTGCAGCGCCACCACCCGATGCAGACCCCGTTACAGCGGATCGACAAAAATTAATACAAACACTGGAAAGGCAAGTGAAAGCAGGCAACCAACATGCCCATACCGAACTTGGAATTCAATATCTGTTTGGTGATTTTATCAAGGCCGATCCAAAACGTGCATTGCAACTACTCAGTGTATCCGCAGATCAGGGCGATGCCCGAGCACAAACAGCCCTCGCCCATATGTACAGTCAAGGCATTGGTGTGACTAAAAATATGAAGTCAAGCCTTGACTTGTATAAAAAAGCAGCTCAAACAGGCTATGCGATTGCACAAAGCAAATTAGGATATATATACAAAGAAGGGCTCGGAGTTCAGGCGCAGCCAACTGAAGCTGCAAAATGGTTACAAAAAGCCGCACAGCAAAAAGATACATATGCCCAAGCCAACTTAGCTCACCTTTTTGAAACAGGAACAGGCCTGCCCCAAGACTATGAAAAAGCAGCCCACTGGTATTTACAGGCCGCTCAAAATAATCATATTGGTGCACAAAACAGGCTGGCCGCACTCTATCAAAATGGGCAGGGTGTCACTAAAAATATAAAGACAGCCTATATGTGGTACACCATCGCTGCGGTCTGGAATGACAGTGAACATCAAGGCTTACAAGAAGGTGACCCTAGAATAAAGTTGAGTGCTCTGCTCAAACAAAATGAGATTGATGAAGCCACCAAAAATGCTGAAGAGTGGTGGATGAAGCACTACAAAGTACAGGATGGCGAACAACCATTACACTAACTTCATGAACAATTTTTGGCAAAGCAAAGCTCTCACAGAACTTTCAACTGAAGAGTGGGAGTCACTTTGTGATGGCTGTGGCTTATGCTGTCTGCACAAGCTGGAAGACCATGAAACAGGGGATGTTTTTTACACTCGCGTCGCCTGCAAACTACTTGATACAGAGCGGTGCCACTGCAAACATTATGAAACACGCACCCAACATGTTGCCGACTGCTTGACCTTAACAGCAAACAACATTGCCGACCACCCTTGGCTTCCAGAGAGCTGCGCCTATCGTTTGCTGTTTGAAAGCAAGCCTCTTCCCGCATGGCACCCTCTCATTTCAAAGAGCTCAGCATCCGTTCATGAAGCTGGAATATCTGTTTCAGGCAAGGCTGTTTCGGAAGCCGATATTCACCCTGATGATATCGAATCTTTTATACTCTACCCTGACTAATAAAAAGAGATCAGTTTTTACATTGGATGCGTATTCTTGCCCATATTTATCTATAAAATGATAGGATAGAGCCTATTTAATTACATCCGACTAAATAAAACAATGCACAGTGAGACTCAAAAAATATGTTTGGTTTCATAAAGAATAAATCGACTGATAAAATACCCGAACTTCCCCCTGAACAAGCAATACAAGTTGTACAGGAAAAACCTGAAAAAAGTGGTTTATGGTCGCGCCTTAAAGGTGGCTTAACCCGCACACGTTCAGGGCTCACTGACAGCCTTTCCAGTTTAGTGCTGGGTAAAAAAACGATTGATGATGAGTTATTTGAAGAGATTGAAGATTTATTACTGAGCGCGGATGTTGGCATTGATGCGACGGGCGCGATCATTGATGAACTCACAAAACGGCTGGCTCGTAAGCAACTCAAAGATCCTGAATCGCTCATGATTGCACTGCGTGAAAACATGCAGAGCCTTCTTGAACCGAGCAGCCAACCCCTCGTGATTCCAAAAACGGGCAAACCATTTGTCATTCTAATGACCGGCATTAATGGTGCAGGAAAAACCACCACAATTGGCAAGCTGGCAAAACGTTTTCAGGCTCAGGGGCTTTCTGTAATGCTCTCCGCAGGTGATACTTTTCGTGCGGCGGCCGTTGAGCAGTTACAAGTTTGGGGGGAACGCAATGATATTCCTGTCATTGCGGGTGCAACAGATCCCGCTGCCGTCGCATTTGATGGGTTACAAGCAGCCCAGGCACGCAATATTGATGTACTGATTGCTGATACGGCTGGACGGCTGCACACTCAATCCAACCTCATGGAGGAGTTGAAAAAAATCAAGCGCGTCATGGGCAAAATAGACCCAGCCGCACCACACGAAGTCATGTTGATTATTGATGCTGGAACAGGCCAAAACGCACTTGCACAAGCTGAGCAATTTAATAGCGCGATCGGGCTGACTGGAATCACTTTAACCAAATTGGATGGCACAGCAAAAGGGGGGATTATTTTTGCAATCGCCAAGAAAACAGGCTTACCCATCCGCTTTATTGGTATCGGTGAAAGTATTGATGATTTACGTGAATTTAATGCGGCAGAATTTGTAGATGCCCTGTTTGAAAAATAACGCACAATGATTCAATTTGATAATGTCAGTAAACGCTACACCAGCGGCCATATTGCCCTGGAAAATATCAGTTTCCAGCTTGATACAGGAGAGATGGCTTTTCTAACAGGTCATTCTGGTGCAGGAAAATCGACTATCATGAAGCTGATCGCCCTGATTGAACGTGCCAGCGGCGGGCAAATTATGGTTAATAACAAGAATCTATCACGCATCAGCCGTCGTGGAATTGCTCATCACCGGCGAGATATTGGTGTTATTTTTCAAAACCACAAACTGCTTTATGACCGCACTGTGTTCGATAATGTTGCCTTACCACTCATCGTCGCAGGCCAACATCAACACGATATCACCAGCCGAGTCAGAGGCGCACTCGACAAAGTTGGACTCCTGAGCAAAGAAAAACTTTATCCGATTACACTTTCAGGTGGTGAACAGCAACGTGTCGGCATCGCACGCGCAGTGGTTCACAAACCCCCCGTTTTACTCGCGGATGAACCCACAGGCAACCTCGACCCAGAACTTTCAAAAGAGATCATGAACCTGTTTCAACAATTCAACCAAGTGGGCGTTTCCGTATTGATCGCCACCCATGATCTTGAATTAGTCAAGCAGATGAAACAACGTGTATTAACTCTGGAGCATGGCAAGCTGATCTATAATTCACAGGTTGCAGCAGAATGATCAAAAAAAGCTCACAAAATAGAACGCACCGAAAAAACAGCCCAGAGCGTCGCAACACAAAAGTGCAAAAGCAAGGAAAAAATCAGCACAACCTTCGTGAACGCCGCTCAAACAGCACATCAATTACCCAAGTTATAAAAAAAGCATCATTATTACCCTGGTTACTCCGTCACCTTCAAGTCTTTTTTTATACACTGGGGCAAATATGCCGCCAACCATTCGCCAGCTTGCTGACTGCCGCAGTCATTGGCATCGCTCTCGCATTACCCACAGGCTTTTATGTATTACTAAAAAATGTACAACAAGTCAGCTCATCCATGGATGATGTCACCCAAATATCACTTTTCCTAAAAAAACAGATCAATGAAAAGCAGGCTCAGCAACTCTCCAGCCGCCTTCAAAAAATGCAAGAGATTGAATCAATAGAGCATATTTCTCCACAAGAAGCACTCCAAGAGTTTCGTCAATATGCAGGTTTCAATACTGCACTTGAAGTGCTGGATGAAAACCCGTTACCCAGTGTGTTGGTCATTAATCCGATTGATCGCTTTGCCACACCTGAAGTCATAGGTTCGCTGCTAGAGCAACTGGAAACAGCACCCGAAGTTGAAAGCGTACGGCTTGATATGCAATGGATTAAACGCTTGAATGCTCTATTGGAAACCAGCCAGCGAGGCGTTTTGATACTTGCCGCACTACTGGCAATGTCTGTTCCTCTTGTTGTTGGAAATACAATACGCCTCGCAATCAACAATCGCCGTGACGAAATTGAAATCACCAAACTCATTGGCGCAACAGACGCTTTTATTCGTCGCCCCTTTCTTTATAGTGGGCTTTGGTATGGTTTATCAGGAGGCATTATTGCCTGGTTACTGGTCACAAGTTCCTTCGGGCTGCTCAGCGCCCCTGTCGAGCGCCTGTCACTGCTTTATGACAGCGCATTTATACTTCATGCTCTGGATTTTACAACCTCACTCAAACTACTTATTATCAGTGCACTACTGGGGTGGCTTGGTTCATGGCTGGCAGTTGGCCGCCATTTACGAGAAATTGAACCTAGCTAAAAACTGAACTTTACCCAAGAATGTGCACTCTTACTGTTCGAGTGTTAACATATAAATATAATAAATTTAAAGACGAATCTTATTAAAGCCGTCAAGATTAACCCATTATTTTTCAAGCCTGAAATGTTCAAAGAGTGTTACAGAAGCTGTTTTTTGAACACACCCTATTAGAATTAGTGAAAAAGGAATACCATTCTGTGAACCAATATATGCCAATGACACAACCCCTTTCAGCAGATAGCCTGGATGCCTATTTAAGAAAAATATCTCACATTCAAGTGCTCAGTTCTGAAGAAGAAAAAGTACTGGCGTTACGTTTACAAAAAGATAACGATCTGGAAGCGGCGCGTCGCCTGATTATGTCTCACCTGCGCTTCGTTGCACATATTGCTCGCAGCTATAGTGGTTACGGGCTGTCTCAAGCAGACTTAATCCAGGAAGGGAATATTGGTTTGATGAAGGCCGTTAAGCGCTTTGACCCCAGCATGGATGTACGCTTGATCTCTTTTGCCGTGCACTGGATTCGTGCTGAAATTCATGAGTTCATATTACGAAACTGGCGTATTGTAAAAGTTGCGACCACTAAAGCACAGCGCAAACTGTTCTTTAATTTACGCAAGTCAAAAAAGCGTTTAGGTTGGTTTAATCAGGAAGAGATTAATACAGTGGCTAAAGACCTAGGGGTTTCACCTGAGGTTGTTGTCGAAATGGAATCTCGTATGAGTGGACAGGACACTTCATTTGATCCCTCAACCAACGATAACGAAGACACTCACACAGCACCCGCCTCTTACCTACAAGACAGCTCACAAGAGCCTGCCGCTCTGCTTGAGCATGATGACTGGAAGTCACACCATACAGATAAACTGTATCGTGCTCTCAGTAAGCTGGATGAGCGTAGCCGTGATATTTTAGGTCGGCGCTGGTTAACTGATCAAAAAACAACACTGCAAGAGCTGTCTGAGAAATACCAAGTATCCGCTGAGCGCATTCGACAGCTGGAAAAAAATGCGATGAAAAAAATCAGGCTAAATATGCTGGAAGCATAATTCAAACCGCAGACAGCAACCAGTGATTGCTGTCTTCTACCCTTTTTGTAAAATCGCCACATCCAGGCAATCAGCAACACACTCAACATTCAACTGATCCATCCAGGGCACAACACCCAGCAAAGGAGCTTTGATACGCTGCCTGATGGCTTCAATATTTTCATTAAATCTCAAAGAACTTTCTTCAATACTGTTAGCCACCCAGCCCACGACATTTAACCCATCACGAATAATCGCTTCATAACTCAAAAGCGCATGATTAATACAGCCCAAACGAATACCAACAACCAATATCACTGGCAATGCCAATGTATGCGCTAGATCAGCCACTGTCTCCTGATCATTCAAGGGCACTTTCCACCCACCGACCCCCTCAACCACTACATAATCTGCCTGAGATTCAAGACAACGATAATGTTGCATTATTTTTTCGCAAGAAATAACCTCACCAACATCAGATGCCGCCAAATGAGGCGCTATTGCAGGGACAAAAGCAAAAGGATTTACATTCTCATAGAGAAACTTTTGTGAAGCCTGCTCCATTAATAAGCCTGCATCCTCGTTACGCAAGCCCTCAGGCAATGGTTTACACCCAGATGCAACGGGCTTCATTCCAGCCACACACCGCCCTTGTTTTTTGAGTGCCACCATCAACCCTGCACTCACCCATGTTTTTCCAATGTCAGTATCCGTACCTGTTACAAAAACCCCAGTCATAAACAGACTCCAAAATCTATATCATACACTCTTATAATTATTAAAAGTGCTCCAGCGGATTCACGACGTTATAAGCTCATGCCAAACATTGAGCTTCCATAAACATCAAGATACAATGTAATACAAATCATTACTAATATAGGTGAAGTCATGGGTGTTACAAGTATTAGATTGCAACCTGAAATAGAAAGTCCTCTTGAAAATTTGTCTGTAAAGCTAGATAGAAGTAAAAATTACCTAATAAATCAGGCCATTAAAGAGTTCATAGAACGTAAAAGCACTGGTGAGCAGCGATGGGCTGAAACCCTTGGTGCTATTGAGTCAGTGAAAACAGGCAAATTAGTCGAAGAAGCGAGTGTAAATAAGTGGCTTGAGAGTTGGGGAACAACGAATGAGCTTAAGCCACCAAAAACATGAAAATCACATACACGCCTGAAGCTATTAGAGACTTGATTCGCTTGAGAGAGTTTATAGAGAATAAAAATCCACAAGCAGCACAACGAGTTGCCGAAACCATAAGGAACAAAATACAACAACTAAAAACTTTTCCGCTTATGGGTGTTGAAGTTGAAGAGGCTCCTGACCCTGAAATGATTCGAGATCTGATTATGGGTCATTATATTGTGCGTTATTTAGTGCATTCCAACGAAGTGCATATTCTGCGAATATGGCATCACAAAGAAAGGCGCTTATAACAAAATTCTCCAACGGGTGTGCTAAAACGTCCATCAGGAAACATGATGCAAGTGAAGATTCGACCCGCGCGAAACAAAGACATCCCTTTCCTTGGTTGGGTGATGTTTACGGCTGCGCGCTCTCACCTCGCCGAGTCGCCTTGGAGCGTGATTTTCCATGAACCCGAAGCACGAACCCGAATATTGTTGGAGCGCATGTCTCAAATCCCAGCCCTGCCTTGGTCCTACGTTTCAAAGTTCTGGATTGCCGAGGTGGACGGGGTGGTGGCTGCTGCCATGTGTGGGTTCGCACCATTAACTGAGAGCTCCCCCGTTTTGGCTGAGTTGGAGCTTGATGTTGCGAAACAAGAGTTCAACTACTCCGAAACACGTCTGGCCGGAATCCGCAACCGCCTCACGATTGCAGCGTTAGGGTTTCCTGAAGATCTACCCGATACCTGGGGAATTGAAAACGTTGCCGTCCTGCCGAAATTTCGTGGCAAAGGGTTGCTTGATCGCCTGTTTGAGCACACCCTTGAAGAGGGGCGGAAGAGAGGCTTTAAACGGACGCAGACCCTGTGTTTGATTGGTAATGAGCCAGGTCAGAAAGCATTTGAACGCAACGGATTCAAGGTGCTGGCCCAGAAGACAAGCCCAGCGTTTAATGAGCTGTTTGGAACTCTCGGTGCTAAACTGCTTGTTCAGGATTTATGACCAGGTTCGGCCGCGACAGCTCTAATCTGCCTGTGCGACAGTGAACTCTGACAGATTCCGTATAGTTCAACTGTTAGAAGCTTGGCAAAATTTAAAGCCAAAAGATTGCCTCTCACCAAAGGGTCGGTAAAAATAAAGGACTGTACAGATTTATACGATCTCAGAGATTATGGCTCTATGTGATTTGTAGTGGGTAGCTGTCATAATCTACGACGTACTCAGATTCTAAGGAAAGGACTCCGCCTAAGAAAATTGATTTGACAGGAGCAGATATTCAATTCGATTATAAAAATAAAGAGAATGTAAAAACGACAAGGATAGTGAACGTTAGTACAGCTTGGGAGGATGCTGGCTTAGTTTATTTTAAAGGGCATTGTAGGCTTCGGAATGAACCTAGAACTTTTAGGCTAGTTGGTGTTTCTGGAAACATGATTAACACTACAACTGGTGAGAGTATTGATCCTAGAGAAATAAAACATATAAATGAGTTCCGAAAGTTTATAGAACCAACGCCAGTAGTACGTCGAGTAGAAAATATCGGTTCTTCTGACCCAAAGAACAAGAAATCTAATTTTGGTATTTTAGTCTTGGGTTTAGTTTTAGAGTTGGTTTTGGTAGTGGTTTTTATTATTTAGTTGCATGCGTGAAGTCGCTTCTAAAAATGCTCCATTGGACGTGGCAAAGCGTCATGAGCATGGTGTTAGGCAAAAAATATGAATTTATACGCTTTAGCCATTGGAATTGTTATCGCAATTTATCTGGTAATCAGATTTCGAAAAATGAGATTAGAGAATAAAAAATGGGCGTATTCAGTAGTTCTCGCAACATTTCCTGTGTACTACTGGGTGTTTGCTGTATATGCTTCAGATTATGATGCTTTAGCAATCGAAGTAATTATTGGTTTCGTTTTTTTCGCAATAGCCTACATGGCATATAAGTTAAATAGTTTTATGGGGCTGTTACTTTTGGCTATTGGTTACATTGCTCATGCAGTATATGACGTAGCACATAATTCATTTTTTTATAACCTTGGCACACCTCAATGGTGGCCTGAACTTTGTGGAGCCGTTGATATTTTAATTGGCCTATACTTGGTTTTTTTTGCTGCTTCAATGAGGCAAAGGAAAGCTAAAATTTCCTAATAATGAGATCATGCAGAAAAGAAAAAACTCAATAAATAGGCTATAAGTAGTTTTATCAAAAAAGCCTAACAAAATTCTCCATTGGCGTTATGCATCTTAAAGTTAAATGTCTCCGACAAAGCCGGCGGTTTACCTTCTTAATTATTACAAGGAATAAAAACATGTTCAAAAAAATACCTTGCTTAGTGGCTATTTTATTTTTAACTGCTTGTGGAGGAGGAGGCTCTTCCTCGGAACCTACCACTAACACATCTCATGAGGAATCTTCTGTTGGTAAGTATGCAGAAAATATTTCTTATGCCACAACCGAAATCGTAAAAAGAGCAATAGCATCTGAAACATCACCGATATCATTGAGAAGTTCAAGGACAAGTGGTCAGAACGATGAAAAAATTGAGATGCAACGAATGGGTTTAGAGTCTATTCGAGCAGTTGAAACAGAAACAGAAATTGGTGACTGTGGAGGGCTATTGACTACAAGTACCACTGTGACAAGGCCTGATAATGAAGAGCAAATATTTCCTTTTTCAACCAAAGTTACATTAGACTACCAAGACTATTGCACAGGTGAGAATGGGAATAATATAATATTCAACGGTACTTTTTTGTATGATTTGAGCTACCCATCAGATAGTGAGTATTCATTCATATATAGATACAATATAAGTTACCAGTCAAATATACCTTTCTATCCTTCGGGCATAATTTCTGAAAATGAAACTTGCATTAAAGAAAAAGATAAACAAGCAGTGTGCACATCATCATCGTTATATGAAGACTCTAATGGTGAAGAGTATGTTTTTTCAGAAGCCGAAATTGAAGGTTCGGCAAGTTCGGGTTATAGCGTGTTAGGCATAATTTCGGATGAAAATAATAATCGTTACGATGTTAATGTTTCAAATTTTACACAATGCGATAATGGAAATGTCCAAACAGGAATAATTGAGATAAAGCTGGATGATGGCAAAATTATTCATATAAGTTTTCCAAATTGCAGTGAATGTATTATTACTTATCAGGGGAGAGCCGAAATATTTCCTCAAAATTAATTTTATAAAATTTATATAAAAGCGGGTTGTTGATATGTAGCCTTTGGCAATCCGCTGGATTCACGATGTTGTGCAAAATTTTATATAGGTACTGTTTGTTTTTCAGTCCATAGTCGTTAAGTCATATGGAATAAAAGTAATCAGCAGATAGAAAAAAACTAATTTTGGCATGTTTATAAGTCAAATGTACTTGTGCTATTAATTGGAAAAGTATAAATCGGTGATCAGGAATGTATGTCAATTTATCATTTACCCAACTATTGAAAAAATGGTGGTGGATCGAATTTGTCGTTAAGCATGAATGTCCACACCGAATTCGATTTTGTTAATCAATAAACCAGTGACAATATCATGCATTTTTTCTGACTTTGAAAAACAAATTGTTTTTCGTGTCAGTCGCTTAATCCATGTTCTTAAGTTTAAATTCTTACGTTCAATCTTTTGAGTATTACGTTTTCCCACTTCGTG